>JAQSWE010000314.1 GCA_029266795.1 Alphaproteobacteria bacterium
TGATTGCCCGCTGTTATTGTCCGGCGACCATACTACAGGCAACTGTAGTTATGTCAAGAAATGACCAAAATCAATAATAAAAACAGTATCTTACTTATGCTGCTTGAACAGCCAGGTCCATACGGCGTTATTGTACAGATAGGGGTTGCTGCAGTCATGCCCCATGCCGGGGATGGAGAGGAAGGCGATCTTCCGCCCGCCCGCCTGCTGGATGTAGAAGGCGAGGTTCTGGCTCATGGCGGATTCGATTTCCTTGTCGCTGTCTCCATGCATGACAAACATCGGCATGTTCTTCAGTTTGGGCGCCTCGCGCAACGACCAGCCGCCGCTGATGGGAACGCCGCCTGCGAAGATGTGCGAATATTTCGACGCCGCCCCGAAAACGCCGAAGCCGCCATCGCCGCAGCCGACAAGGTAAACGCGGTTGAGGTCGACCATCGGGTTGTCTTTGGCAATCTCGGGGATCATCTTCACGACGTCGCCGAGCGCCTGTTCTTTCTTCTGCTTCGCTGCGAGTTTCTTGTCTTCCATCTTGGAAGGGAAGGCCCAGATCGGGCCGTCGGGCAATACGGGCACGGCGATGAAAGCAGGGAAGCTCTTGCGCGCGGCTTTCTGCACGAGGAACGTGGCAGCGGGCGCGACACCGTCTTCATCATGCAGGATGATGACGAGGGGGTAGAGCTTGTCCTTCGGCTGGTAGGGCGCGGGCGGCTTGAAGAAATAGGTAAGCGTCTTGCCGGGACGGCTCTCGGGAACGGCAAAAACCTTGCGCTCGAAAAACTCGGTTGCTTCCTCCATCGGCTCGTCGGTGCGGGGCTCGTCGCGTTTTTGCACTTTCGGTGCGGGCGCGGAAGGCATTGATGCGCCGGCACCCAGTTCGTCGAGACGCGGGGTGTTGCCGGTGACAGCGGGCGTGGAGGAGGAGGGGGCTGCATTCGCAGGGGGCGCGCCTTCGCTCGGCGGCACGATCAGGTCCTGCGCGATCGCCGCGCAGGAGAGAAAACACATCACCGCAACCGCAGCGGCAAAGCTGCGCGAACGGGAAACCGGAAAAGTGACTTTCGAAAACATGCTGCCCCAAAAAACTGGTATGGCTTTATTGTCGCCTGAATCCGGCGCAGGGGCAAGGGGTTGCGGGTAAGAACCTGAAAAGCTTAAGCCGCGCGGGACGACAGGTCGCCGATCGCTTCATCGACCAGCTTGGCGCCGCGTTTGCCCATCGCATCATGCAGCAGCACTTCCGCCGATTTCGCGGCGAGGTCGGCGGCCTGATGGCGGAGCTCTTCTACGGCCGCGAGTTCGGCACGCTTGATGCGCTCCAGCAACTGGGTTTCCTTGCGCTTCATGCTGTCGGACAGCTTCTGCTCGGCTTCTTTTTGAATACGGGCGGATGTTTCGCGCGCGGTGTCGATGATTTTCTGGGAAGTCTGGATCGCGTCGCGGTGCTTCTTTTGGCTGTCGGCCAGGAGTTCCTGCGCTTCGTTCTTCAGGCGCTCGGCTTCTTCGAGGTCGGCGCGGATTTTCGCGGTGCGGGCGTCAAGCAGTCCCAGAACCGGCTTACGGCCGAGCTTAAACGCGAGGAGAACGAAACCAAGGGTGGAAAGGAGAACCCAGAAGCCGGTGTCGTGAAGGAAATGATATTCAGACATTACGCGGCCTCCTTTTTCATGATGTCAGCCACAACCTTTTTCGCATCGGCTTTGCTGACCTGTATGCCGGCCACCTTGTCGGCCATCTCGACCGAAATTTCAGCAGAGATTTCAGCGAGCGAGACGAGGGCATCCTGCTTCGCCTTTGCGATGTTCTGTTCGGCGCTTGCAATGCGCTTGCGTGTCTGTTCCGCGAATTTGGCGCTTTCTGCGGCGATTTTAGCTGCGATGTCGGCCTCGGCGGCCGCAATCGCCTCCTGTGCGGATTCTTGGGCTTTGGCCAGCGCGGTTTCGTAGGATGTTTTCGCTTTATCTGCTTCCTGCTGCAGCTGTTCGGCGCGTGTGAGGTTGCCCTCGCGTTGCGCGCGGCGCTGATCCAGCACTGCGCCGACAGGGGGCAGCGCCACCTTCGACATCAGCAGGTACATCAGCGTGAACGACACGAATAGCCAGAACACCTGGCTGGGATAGCTGGCGGGCTTCAACTGGGGGAAGCCCACATCTTCCTTCATTCAGCAGGCGCGAGGACATTATTGATCCCTTGTAACCTTAGAGGACGAAGAGCATCAGAAGCGCGATAACGAGGGCGAAGAGAGCAATCGCCTCGATCAGCGCGAAGTACAGCAGACCGGTGCCTTTGACAGTGTCAGCAACCGAAGGGTTGCGGCCGATTGCCGTGATGATGCTGGAAAAGAGCATGCCGAGTGCATAAGCGACGCCGAACAACGGTAATACGGCGATGCCCGCGGCGATGAATTTTGCTGCAGCTGGTTCCATTTTTTTAGTGTCCTCTGTTTAGGGTTGGGTGTGGTTCAGTTGGTTTTTTTTAGTGCAGTTCAATTGCGTCTTTCAGGTAGATGCAGGTCAGCATCGCGAAAACGTAAGCCTGAATGAACGCGATCATCAACTCGAGGCCGATAAGCGCGATATTCACGATCACGGGAACGACGCTGAGCACGCCGGTCACGGCGCCCGCCGAAATCATGGCGACGCTGAAACCCGCGAAGACTTTAAGCATGGTGTGGCCCGCCGTCATGTTGGCGAAAAGACGGACAGAGAGGCTCAAGGGGCGCGACAGGTAGGAGATTATCTCGATCACGATAATCAGCGGCGCGATAAAAATTGGCAGGCCCTTGGGCAGGAACAGCGAGAAGAAATGCAGCCCGTGCCTGACGAAGCCCACGATCGTTGCGATCGAGAAAACAAGCAGCGCGAGCGCGGCCGTCACGATGATATGGCTGGTAAAGGTGAAAGAGTAGGGCAGCATGCCAAGCAGGTTGCCCATCAGGACGATCATGAACAGCGAGAAGACGAGAGGAAAGTATTTGCGGCCTTCGTCATGCAGCGTGTCGTTCACCATGCCGGCGACGAATTCATAAAGCATTTCGGAGAGGTTCTGCCAGCGGCCGGGGACGAGGGCGCGCCTGCGCATCGTGAGCGTCATCAGTGCGGTTGCGGCAAGAACGGCGACCAGCATCCACGCGGCTGATTGCGTGAACGAAATATCATAGCCGCCCACATGCAGGGGGATGATCGGCTTGATGACAAACTGTTCAAGAGGACTATGCGCCACGTTACTGTTCCTTGTCGCCCTTCTGCGTCTCTTTTCCGTCTTTCAGATCACCCATGCCGACTTTGAACTCCTGCCCCGTTTGCGCGCGGTAGATGTTCAGGAAACCAGCCGCGAAGCCTGCGAAAAACAGCAGGATCATGAACAGCGGTTTCGTGTTCAGCCAGGTGTCGAGCCAGTACCCCAGAAAACCGCCCACCATCAGGGCCGCCACCAGTTCTGTCGCCGCACGCACGGCCTTGGCCGTTGCGGCATTCCCCGGTTGCGCCGGTTTCGGCGCGGTCGGATCGGGGTCCTGTCCCTGCTTTATGCGCGCTTCCTTGATTTGCCGGCTGAGTTCTTCGGGTGTGAGGCTCACTAATACCGCTCCAATCAACCATTCATCTCGCGAATGCGCGCATTCTGCGAGGGCAAAATACGCAATAAGCAGTAAAAGAGTCAATAAGATATGGTGCAGGGATACGCCATTAAAGTTATGAAAATTATAGGGTTAGCACAATCGCAGTGAGCGCTCAATTATTTGACATAATTATTAAAATAACCTATAATATTTAGAATTCGGGGGGGATTCATGGCATATGACGTCACTGGCAAGACGCCGCAAGAACTGGGGCAGGAACTCGCCAACCATGTCGCCAAGGGCGAATACGCGATTTTCATCGAACACGTAAAAATTCTGGTCGACGCCGGCGCGACGCTGGAGGAGCGGGACGCGAAAGGCAACACGCCGCTACTCTCCGCCGCCCTGCATGGCTATCCCGATGTCGCGGAATTTTTGTACAAGCGTGGCGCCGATATCAATGCCGTCTCGCCCAAGGGCAACGGAATCCTGCA
>JAQSWE010000126.1 GCA_029266795.1 Alphaproteobacteria bacterium
TGCTTCACGCCGCGGCCATGCTCGTACATCGAGCCCAGCAGATGCTGCGCCTTGGGGTCGCCCTGATCGGCAGCCTTGCGCGCCCATTGCTCCGCGACGATTTCATCCTGCGCGACGCCGAGGCCGTTCGCATACTGGTTCGCCAATTCGAACTGCGCGGGGCCATAGCCCTTCTCGCCCGCTTTCTTGAACCATTCCCAGGCTTCGCGGTCGCTCTGCGCGACGCCGTTACCCTGACGGAACAGCAGGCCGCGGTTATACTGCGCCTCGACATTGCCCTGCTCCGCCGATTTGCGGAACCAGTCGGAGGCCTCGCGGTAGAATTGCGGCACGCCCTGCCCGTCGCGGTAAAGCTTGGCGATCTCCAGCTGCGCTTCCGCATCGCCCTGCTCGGCTGCTTTTAAATACCATTTGGCGGCGGCGCTGTGATCCACAACGCCGCTTTTGCCTTCCATCAGCATCTTGGCATAGCTTTTCTGCGCGCTCAGCAGGCCCTTCTCGGCCGCGCGGCGCCACCATTTTTCGGCTTCCTTGTAATTCTGCGTCACGCCCACGCCCGAGGCATAGAGGTTGCCGAGGTTGGCGGCGGCATTCACGTTGTCATGCGTTGCGGCCTTGAGCCACAGCATCTCGGCCTTCTGGATGTCCTGCGTCACGCCAAGGCCATTTTTATAAAGGTAGCCGAGGTTGTTTTCGGCGTCGGCATTGTCCTTGTCGGCTGCCATCGTCCACCATTTCGCCGCGGCGGCGTAATCCTGTGCCGTACCCTGTCCTTGGGCATAGGCGAAACCGAGGCGGTACTGCGCGTCGACATCACCCGCTTCCGCCTTGGTTTTGATCGCGGCAAAGTCTTCGGCATGTGCAGCCGGCGACGCAATCAAAAGAAAGAGGAGGACGAGCAGAAACGCACGCATGGGTTTTTTCCCTTTATTTTCCATTTTCGCCTGATTTTCGTTTCTTATCAATCACCTTTTGCCGAATATTGACATAACGGACGCTGCGTTCTACCCTTTCCCCCGCATGATCAACGACTTTAATAATCTGGACGCCACCCGCCGCGCTTTCAAGGCCGTGGAAGCCGAGGATATCGGCGCGCTGTACCGTTTCCTGACGGACGGCGGAGATCCCGATATTAAAAACGATGCCGGCCTGACTTTGTTGCAGTTTGCAGCCTCCAAAAGCCTCTATTTATCCGCGAGCCTGCTTTTGGAGGGCGGCGCGAACCCCAACCTGACAGGCGGCGAGCACCAGTATACCGCGCTGCACTATGCAGCCGAGCGCGATAACGCGCAGATGGTCGCCCTGCTGGCGCAATTCGACGCCAATCCTGACTTCAAGGATAAATATGGCCAGACACCGCTGCATATCGCCGCCGGTGAAGGCAGCCCCCGCGCAGCCGTCGCGCTGACCGAGGCGGGAGCGGATGTTTTCGCGAAGGACAAGAACGGCGATAACGCCTTTGCCGTTGCGGCATGGAAGCAGCGCGAGGTGCTGGATTTTGCGCAGCAGGAATTTATCGACGTGCAAAAGCATCTCTCCACCGCCATGCATGACCAGCGCGAAAAAAGCGCGGCATGGCAATCGAAGAACGAAAAGAAGCTGCAAGGAGATATCGACAGCCTGAAGCGGCACAATCCCGGTCGGTTCAAGCTGGGTCAATGACAGTGTATTTCAACCACGCACATCCGAAGCAGATCGAGGAAATGTTCAAGTCTGTTGATGAACAGAACCTCGACAATATCCGCTTCTATGTGACGGACGGGGCCGACCCCGACCAGAAGAATGAAAAGGGTTTCACGCTGCTGCAGCATGCGATGATCCACCGCAAATTTGAATCCGCCGAGACATTGCTGGAAATGGGCGCCGACCCGAATATCGCTGTCGAGGCGCATGGCGAAACGGCATTGCATTATGCGGCGCGCGAGGGCAATGCGCATCTGCTCGCCCTCATGCTCCACCACGGCGGAGACGGGAACCAGCCGGACGGCTTCGGCTGGACGCCGCTGCATACCGCAACCGCCTGCGGCAAGCTCGACGCCATCCGCGAACTGGTGGAACATGACGCGGACCTGAATTTGAAAGACTGCCAGCGCGACAGGCCGATCGATCTCGCCGTGCTGCGCGCGAACCATATGAGCGAAAGCATCAACAAGCCTTTCCCGCCCATCGTCGCCTACCTGAAAGAAAAATTGGAAGAAAAGCACGGCAGCGTTGCCCCGCCCGAAGAGCGCAAGGCGATGATGGCGCAAGACATGGAAAGACTGCGCCGCCATAACCCCGACCGCTTCAAGTTGCGCCCGTGATGCATTATGACGTGATTGTTGTCGGCGCGGGCGCGGCGGGCATGATGTGCGCGATCGAGGCGGCGAAACGCGGCCGCCGCGTGCTGATCGCCGACCATGTGGAAACGCCCGGCGAAAAAATCCGAATCTCCGGCGGTGGGCGCTGCAATTTCACGAACATTTATTCCACGCCCGCGAATTTCCTGTCGGCCAACCCGCACTACGCGAAATCCGCGCTTGCCCGCTTCACGCCCGCAGATTTCCTCAAGATGATCGAGAAGCATGGCATCGCCTATCATGAAAAAACGCTGGGGCAGCTATTCTGCGACGTCTCGGCCAAGCAGATCATCAACATGCTGCTGGCCGAAATGCTGGGCGCGGGCGTGCGGCTGAAACTGAAGCTGAAGATTGAAAGCATCGTGCGGCCCGAGCCCGACCGCTATGTCATCATGGCAGGGCAGGAGATTTTCACCGCTCAGTCCGTCGTGATCGCAACCGGCGGCCTTTCAATCCCTAAAATGGGCGCGACAGGTTTTGGCTACGACACCGCACAACAATTCGGCCTCAACATCATTCCTCAGCGCGCCGGTCTTGTGCCGCTGCTGTTCGACGCCGACCTGCTCGCACAAACGAAAGAACTCTCCGGCCTGTCGGTCGATCCGACCGAAACGTCTTACGAGAAAACATCGTTCCGCGAAGGACTGCTGTTCACGCATAAAGGCCTATCCGGTCCCAGCATCCTGCAAATTTCGTCCTACTGGCAGGAGGGCGAGGATATCGTCGTCAACCTCTGGCCAGATGCCGATATGTTCGACGAATTGAAACGCCAGCGGCAGGAGGGCAACAAGTCGCAGCTGCGCAATGTCGTCTCCCGCTACGTACCACAGCGCCTCGCCGACCTGATCGCGCAGCAGACGGGGATCGACGGCTCGCTCGCCGACCTGTCCGATGCAAAATTGCGCATGGTCGCCGACCGCATCAACAAATGGCGCATCAAGCCGACCGGCACCGAAGGCTACCGCACCGCCGAAGTCACGCTAGGCGGCGTCGACACAGACGAACTGTCATCTAAAACCATGGAAGCCAAAAAATCCCCCGGCCTTTATTTCATTGGCGAGGTCGTGGATGTAACGGGGCATCTGGGCGGGCATAACTTCCAGTGGGCCTGGGCATCAGGCTGGTGCGCGGGGCAATTCTGCTGATATTTCAGCTGTTTGAAGGTCATTGACATAACTGCTATTTTCTCTAAGATGCCCTTCATTAACATCATAGCAGGGTATCATGACCGAACCTCAGCGCACACCACGCGATATCATCAATAAATATTCCCCTATCGTGAAGGGCCGCACCGGCCTTTCCTCCCTCGCCTTCCGCACCGCCGCCCGCACGATTGAAATCGCGCAAAACGTGACGCATGCCGTTTCCGAATGGGCATATCCCAAGGGCATCCAAAATACCGCCGGACAATTGCTTGTCAGCACCGTGCCCGTGATCGCCGCGACCTTCGCGCGCATGGAAAGCAAGCTCGCCGGCAGCTTTAACACCGCATCCGCAAAAGATGCCAATGTGCAGGCACGCGGAAATTTCCTGCAACTGGTAGAGGAAGTAGAAGCCGATGCGAAAATCATCGCGCCGCTCGCCAGCGTGTTGCGCGCGGAATTCGATATCGTGACAGAGCCTTATACATTCATGGTCGCGCAAGGCGTGACGCTGGAACAGGGCATCGCTCAAGTCACCGCTGCGAACGAACGCGTGAACCCCGTCACCATCCGCCGCCATCCCGCACCCCAGCCGCAACCTGCGAAGGCGGTGGGGCTGTAATCATTCAAATTCCCTCGCGCAGATTGATTGATGATTCAGGCTTGACTTATACTCCATTGGAGTATAAAAAATACTCTAACAGAGCATAGGTCAAGGGAATCGCCCTGATGAGCAGGAAAGAGTGTTTGACTTAGGCCGCGTCCATCGTCTAATTTACCATAAAAATAAAAAGAGAGGCCATATGTCCGACATCGCCAAACAGATCCGCGAAATCTTCGAAAAAGCCGCACTGTCGCCGAAGGAACAGAAACAAGTGCTGCGCGACATCGTGAAAGAAAACTGGCCCGACCTGCCCGTCTGGACGACGCTCGACGGCGCGGTGGTGGAGGAAGTGCAGAAAGCAACCGCCGGTTCCGGCGTGGTGCTGACCTTTGAAGAAGGCGGCGTGCGCAAGGTTGTGCTGGCGCAGACCGGCGACCATTACGCCAAGCCCGGCGAAGCAACGCCCCCCGCCTTCATGATCCCCGGCGGTTTCATCAACCTGTCATCGACGCCCGGCAGCGCGCTCGTCGCCGCATCATCCGCGCCCGAAGACGGCCGCACCGGTGCCGCGCGCGAAGTGGAAGAGGAATTGAAAAATCCCGATGGCTCCGCGCTGTTGAAGGTCGACCCGAACCGCCTGAAGCCGATGGACACGCTCACCCTCGCTTTCCGCAGTGGCGAAAAACGCATCGTGATCGGCATGATGCTGGAGCTGACGGCAGACGAAGTGAAAACGGTGAAGGCGCATATCGCCAATATCGCGTCCAGCCCCGCCTATGCCGCAGCGACCGCCGCGCAAAGCATCAACCACGACAGCGGCAAGGCGGAAGTGAGCAATGTCGCCATCTTCACGCTGGATGAAGTCGCTCAAGGAAAAGTGAACCTGCTCCATAAAGACCAGCAATCGCTATTCAAGGTGGTGGAGCAGCATTTCGGGGAATTCGAAAAGCAGGTCCGGCGAACCATCGCGCAGAACAACCACCCGCGCCACTAATCGCAAGGCCAATAAAAAAAGGCGGGGAGTGATCCCCGCCTTTTTTGCGTTCGCTTTAGAAGCTTAGACCTTGAACGACTTGCCACAGCCGCAATGGCCGGTGGCGTTCGGGTTGTTGAAGGTGAAGCCGCTTTCGAATTTGTCTTCGAAATAATCCATTTCCATGCCGGCGATGTACATCTGCGCTTTCGGGTCGACATAGACCTTCACGCCTTTGTCTTCGACCAGCACGTCCATCGGCTGCGCTTCTTTCGCGTATTCGAGGCTGTAGCTGAGGCCGGAGCAGCCGGACGCGGTCACGCCGACGCGCAGGCCGGTGAATTCCTCGCCCTTCGGCGCGTTCGCCATCAGGCCCTTGATGTGGTTCGCAGCAGATTCAGTCAGGGTCATCAGTTGTTGCTGTTGCATTGTTTTCTCTCCTTGGTTTTCGATTACAGTAATAAAAAATCAGAACATGTTCAGTTGCAGCTTGGCGGTTTCCGCCATTTTTGACGGGTCCCATGACGGATCCCAGACAATTTCCACTTTGACGTTGCCGACATCGTTGACCGTGCGCACAGCGCTTTCGATCATGCCCGGCATTTCACCCGCCACGGGGCAGCCGGGGGAAGTCAGCGTCATCTCGATAAACACGTCGTTGCTCTCCGGCGCGATGTCGACTTTATAAATCAGGCCCAGTTCATAAATGTTCACCGGGATTTCAGGGTCGTACACGTCGCGCAGCGCCGCCTGGATCAGCGGCCACAGATGATGCTCCTTCGACGCTTCCGTATAGGGCGGAATGAGCATCTTTTCCGTCTCGTCGTCGCCGACGGCGGTGCGGATCATGTCTTCGTCTGCGTGCAGCTTCATCATGCGAATAACTTCTTCACTTTCATAACGCCTTCAACCAAACGCTCGACGTCATCCATTGTATTATAGACCGCAAAGGACGCGCGCACAGTGGCGGTGCATTTCAGCGCCTTCATCAGCGGCTGCGCGCAGTGGTGGCCGGCGCGCACGCACAGGCCCAGCTGGTCGAAAATCGTGGCGATATCATGCGGATGCACTTTATCGATGCCAAATGACAGGATGGCCGCGCGTTCGGGCGCGCGCGAATAAATCTTCACGCCGTCGATGGCGGCAAGGCGCTGTTCGGCGGCCGCGAGCAATTCATGCTCCCGCGCCAGCGCGCCTTTGTAATCGATGCTGTTGATATAATCTATCGCCGCACCCAAACCGATGGCCTCGACAATCGCAGGCGTGCCTGCCTCGAAACGGTAGGGCGCGGGCTTGAATGTTACTTTGTCGAAAGCGACATGCTCGATCATCTCGCCGCCGCCTTGGTAGGGCGGCATGTCGTTCAGCAGTTCCTCGCGGCCCCACAACACGCCGATGCCCGTCGGGCCGTAGAGTTTGTGGCCGGTAAAGACATAGAAATCCGCGCCCAGCTTCTGCACATCCGCGCCGATATGCACGATGCCCTGGCTGCCATCGACCAGCACGGCCGCGCCGACAGCTTTTGCCTTCGCGATGATCTGCGCCGCATCGGTCACGGTACCGAGCGCGTTTGACATCTGCGTAAAGGCCACCAGCTTGGTTTTCTTCGACAGCAGCGCGTCATAGCCCGCCATATCCAGCGCGCCGGTGTCGAGGATCGGCACGGTCTTGATCACGACGCCTTTCGATTGCGTTAGGAAATACCACGGCACGATATTCGCGTGATGTTCCAGCTCGGTCAGGATAATCTCGTCACCCGCCTGCAGGCGCTGGCCAAAAGATGCGGCGACAAGGTTAATCGCCTCGGTCGCGTTGCGTGTGAAGATGACTTCGCGTTCGGTTTTCGCATTGAGGAACGCGGCGACCTTTTCGCGGGCCTGTTCGAATTTTGTGCTGGTTTCCGCGCTGAAGGAATAAACGCCGCGATGCACATTCGCGTAATGGGTTTCCATCACGGCATTCATCGCGTCAATGACGGCTTGGGGCTTCTGCGCCGATGCCGCGCTGTCGAGATAGGCGACGCTGCGACCGTTCACCTGCTGCGCGAGCGCGGGGAA
>JAQSWE010000127.1 GCA_029266795.1 Alphaproteobacteria bacterium
AGCGCCAGCAGGACTGGGATTCCGCGCAGAACTACATGAACGAAGTCACCAAATACGACGAGGATAATGCGCTGCTGGAACAGCGCGCTTTCCTGCTGTCGATGGGCGCGATGCAATACAGCCGCGCACGCGAGCTGGCGCAGAAGATCATCCAGGACCCTGAAAACATCGAGCTTGCCTCCATCTATCTCGCCTGCGACGCGCTGGCGCGCGAAGACTATAAGGCCGCGCATGAATTTATCGCGAAGCTGCCGGAAGACGGCTTCGGCCAGTATACCAAGCCGCTGCTGACCGCATGGTCGATGGTCGGTAAGGGAGATTCAAAAGGCGCGCTTGCGCTGCTGGGCGAAAAGGCAGATGCCGCTGACCCCACTTTCAACATCCATGCCGCGCTGATCGCCGAGCTGACGGGCGACAAGAAAGCGGCGGGCGATCATTACCGCGAGGCGATGGCGAACGGCCTGACCCTGCATACCGCCGTGCTGGCCGCCAATTTCTTCCAGCGCGACAAGCAGCCCGAAATCTCCAAGGCGATCTACGACAACCTCGGCAAGCTCTATCCTTTCAGCCCCTTCATCAACGCGGTGAAGAAGGCCGATGAAACCCCGCGTAACATCACGCGCGCGGCGGATGGCGCGGCTGTTGCCCTGTTCGACCTTGCCACCCTGCTCTATGAACGCCGCGCCTATGACAGCGCGCAGATCTACGGCGCGATGGTGCTGCTGCTGTCGCCGAAAGCGCCCTTTGCCATGATGATGATGGGCGATATCGCCGCGCTGCACGGCAATTACCGCAAGGCGGTCGAAGACTACAACACGATCGCCAAAAACCAGCCGCTCTATTGGCTGTCGCGCGTGCGGGTGTCGGAAGTGATGGAAATCAGCAACAACATCCCGCAGGCGATCGCCATGCTGGAAGACCTGTCGAAGAACGAGGAAACCAAGCTGGAAGCCCTCGTATCCTTAGGCGACCTGCATCGCCGCCACGAAGATTTCGCAGCCGCGCTGAAAGCCTATGACGCGGCGCTTGCCACCATCGACAAGCCGTCGGAAGAGCATTGGCCGCTGATCTATGCGCGCGGCATGTCGCGCGAGCGCATGAACGATTGGGAGGGCGCGGAGAAAGACCTGCTGCAGGCGCTTGCCTTCCAGCCGGAAAACCCGATGATCCTGAACTTCCTCGGCTATAGCTGGGCGGATAAGGGCGTGCATATGGACAAGGCGCTGGATTACATCCGCCGTGCCGTCGCGCAGCGCCCCGATGACGGCTATATCGTCGACAGCCTCGGCTGGGCGCTGTACCGCGCCGGCAACTACAAGGAATCGATCGAATGGCTGGAACGCGCGGTCAGCATCGTGCCGGATGACTCAACCATTCTCGACCATCTGGGCGATGCCTATTGGCAGTCGGGCCGCAAGAACGAGGCGAAGTTCAAGTGGCAGCGCGCGCATGAGCTGTCGCGCGACACCGCCTTCCGCTCTACGGTGGAAAACAAGATCACGCGCGGCATCGAGGCTAAGCCCGCGCAGGTCGCGCATTCCGAAACCAAGCTTTAACCGCCATGATTTTTGGGCTATGATTTCGCCCAAAGGGATTGCTGCATGAAAAAGCTGTTCGCCGTTTTGTCCTTCATCCTGCTGCTGTCAGGCCCCGCGCAGGCGGAGCGGCCGGAGGCGATGTATTCCACGCCCGACCTTTCCAAGGAAAAATATTACACCTGCGAAGTGGCGTCCGACTGCCGACCCCTCAGCCTCCCCTGCGGCCGTGTCGTGGTCGTGAACAACCGCACCTTCGACGAGGTGCAGGGCTGGTTCAAATTCGCCGAAAGCAAGTACAAGTGCATGGACGCCGCCCCCCGCCAAGAGGCGAAGGATATCGGCTGCACCAAGGGCATGTGCACCGCGGAGATCAAGGAAGTCTCGAAAGTTCTGCCCGACAGCCCCGTGACGCGCAACCCGCAATACTGCGAGACCATCGAGGATTGCGCCTATGTGAACGGCCCCTGCGGCAAGAAGATCATCATCAATAAAATCTACCGCGACAACCTGCAAAAGGATTACGACCGCATCCGCGACCTGCGCAAGGAAAACTGCTTCTGGCCCGATGGCCGCACCGTGCGCCAGTTCACCTGCGAGAAGAACACCTGCGGCGCGATCCTCGAGATCCCGAACGAGGCCGGGTGGCGCAAACCGACCGATATGAAAGAGCTCGAGAAGAAAAAAGCGCAGGAATAATAAGCGCTTCCGCCCTTCTGGAACCGCCTGCCCCGCCAGCCGTTTGCCGTATGTAAAGGCGTAACCGGCAAAGGCGTAAACCTATGAAATACCTGCTGACGATCATGACAGTTTTGATGCTGGGCACATCTGTGCCCGCATCCGCCCAGCTGCCTGTGCAGCAGCAGGATGTCGTTGCGCCGCTGCCGCCCGCTGGCCCCATGCCGGATCCGGTGGAAAAGCGGGAGGTCACGAACAGCCGTTTCAATACCAGCCCGCAATACCAAGACGCCAAGTACCGCGAATGCACGGCAACCTCGGACTGCGCGCTGTTCACGCCCGTTTGCGGCGCGCCCCTCCCCGTCAACCGCATCTTCGTGCCGGATTTCGAGGCGTGGAATACCGCGCAGTCAAGCCGCTATAGCTGCAGCGTGAATAAATCGAACCCGTCGAATGTGGCGGCCTGCATCGGCGGTTACTGCACCATCACGGCGGCCACTACCCAGCCCCGCTACCGGAACGCCGATCCCAAATTCTGCTATAGCGATTCAGAATGCGGCGTGGTGGCTGATGCCTGCGGCAAGAAGATTGCCGTGAATACCGTTCATATGGCATCACGTTTAGAAACGGAAGCCGCCAAAGGCGAATGCACCTCGTGGGAAGACAACCGCACCCCGCAGGAAGTGCGTTGCCAGCACAACCAATGCACCGTATTATTCGGAAGAGCGCCAGAATAACCAGCCCTTCACCGGATACCATGCCCTATAACAATTTCCAGCTGCAGGCTCCTGCCAAGATCAACCTGTTCCTGCATATCACCGGCAAGCGGGATGACGGCTATCATCTTGTCCAGAGCGTCATGGTATTCGTCGATGTTGGCGACAAGATCGATTTCGCGCCGCATGACACGCTGTTCCTCGATGTGGAGGGGCCGTTTTCGGGCGAGATGCCGCAGGCGCATGACAACCTCATTTATAAAGCCGCGCAATTGCTGGCGACCGAATATGGCACGCATGTGCGCGGGCGCGTGAACCTCAATAAATTGCTGCCGGTCGCTTCGGGCATCGCGGGGGGATCGTCGGACTCCGCCGCCGCGCTCAAGGGCTTTGCACGGCTCTGGGGCCTGCCGGACGAGCAGGACCGGATGATGAAGCTGGCGCAGAAACTGGGCGCCGACGTGCCGGCCTGCTATATCGGCAAGCCTGTCTGGGCGGAGGGCATCGGTGAGAAAATGATGCGCCTGCCGGAAATGCCCGCCATGCATTTCGTTCTGGTCAATCCGCTGGTGCAGACGCCGACGCCGGAAGTCTTCGCGCGTTTCCGCAACCGCTACAGCCCGCCCATCCAGTTCAGCGGACGGCGCAAATCGATGCAGGAATGGATTGCCGACCTGAAAAATTACCGCAACGACCTGACCGACGCCGCCATGGAAGTGACGCCGCAGATCCGCGAGGTGCTAGAGGCGCTCAACAATACTCCCAACTGCCGCCTTGCGCGCCTGTCCGGCAGCGGCGCAACCTGCTTTGGCATGTATGATACGGCCGAGGCCGCGATTGCCGCCACGAACAAACTGAAGATGCTCCAGCCTCGCTGGTGGATTGCGCCGGCGAACCTCGTGAAATGACCATGCACAAGAACATAACGCTCGTCATGAATACAGGCTCCGGCAGCGACGATAAGGCGCAGGCACGCGACCTGATTGTGCAAAAGCTGGCGGAGGCCGGCATCACCGTCAAAATTGCCGAGATTGGCGGCGGCAATATTGTTTCCGTCTGCAATGCCGCCGCGAAGAACGCGAAGGCCGATGGCAGTCTCGTCGTCGCGGCGGGCGGCGACGGCACGGTGAATTGCGTGGCATCTGCCTGCATAAAACACGACGTGCCGATGGGCGTCATCCCCATGGGGACCTATAACTACTTCGCGCGCGATCTTGGCATCGTGCCCGATATCGAAAGCGCGGTTGCGGTGCTGGCCACGGGGCAGCTGACGACGACGGCGGTCGGGCTGTTGCAGGACCAGGTCTTCGTCAATAATGCAAGCTTCGGCACCTATGCCCGCGTGGTAAAGAACCGCGAGATGGACAAGGAAAAATTCGGCCGCTACCGCATCGTCGCCCTGCTGTCGGATATCCGAAGCCTCTATGCGCCCGCGAAAAACTATACCTTGCGTATCGGTGCCGGGGATATGGCGAAGAACTGCCGCACGACAATGATCTTTGCAGGCATCAACAAGTTCCAGATGGAAAACCTCGGCATTCCTTTAGCAGAAAAAGCGGGCCGCGCGCAGATGTCGATCATGATCATGAAGCCGGTGACACGCTGGCAAATGACCCGCATCCTGCTGCGCGGGCTGTTCCGCCAGCTGCCCCATGACGACCGCATCGAGGTGCTGCATGCCGAAAGCTTCACCGTTGAAGCCCCCGCGGCCCCGCTTGCCTGCGTCGTGGACGGCGAGATCGTCAACCTGACCCTGCCGCTGGAATTCAAGTTGCTGGCGAACCAGTTGCGCGTGATGGCACCCGCGCCGACGGTACCGGCATGACGCGCATCCTGCAGGTATCGGATACACATTTCGGCACCGAAATCGACGCGGTGGTCGAGGCGGTGGAGAAACAGGCTTCCGCCCTCAAGCCCGATATCATGATTTTCTCGGGTGATTTGACTCAACGCGCGCGCAGCGCGGAATTTGCGGCGGCAAAAAAATTCGCAGAGCGTATCAACGCCCCCGTCCATCTTGCCGTGCCGGGCAATCACGACCTGCCGCTGTATGACATGTTTACGCGCCTTGTTAATCCGTACCGCTTCTACCGGAAATTCTTCGGCCCGCGCCAGCAGGTCTGGCAGGACGGGCGCATGGCGGTTGTCTGCCTTGACGCGACCCACCCCTTGCGTCACACGCGCGGAAAAACAAAACTCGACGAGGCGCGGGCGCTGCTGGAATCGGCGCGACGCTCCCTCGGCCCCGTCGGGCTGCTGTGCGTGGCAGAGCACCAGCCGCTCGACGTGAAGATGCCCGCCGACATACCCGAAATTCTTATCAACGCGGCGGAAACCGCGCAGCTATTCGCCGAATTCAGGGTGGATATCGTTTTCAGCGGCCATGTGCATATGCCGCTGATCCGCGACACGCATAAGCTGTTCAAGATTTCGCGCCATTTCATCATCAGCGGCGCTGGCACGGCAGTGTCGCGCCGCACACGCGCGGGCGCGCCCAATTCGTTCAACGTCGTGGATATCAAGGATGGCGGCGTGACCGTCGCACTCCACGCCCTGCAGAAAAACGGCGCGTTCGAAATTGCGCATCAGGCCGTGTTCACGCGGGACGACAGCGGCTGGCGCGGCGCTTAATTCTTGCCTTCGATTTTTTCCAGCAATTCGCGCGAGGGCAGCCCATCATCGTTCCAGCCGAGGCTTTTCTGCCAGCTGCGGATGGCAGCTTCGGTCTGCACGTTCATTTCGCCCGGCACAGTCGTGTGCGGAATTTCGCCGCGCTGCAAAAGCGCCTCCTGAATGCGCTTCACGAGGTCGTCGCTTTGCTCAACTGTGGGCGCGAGGGATTTGCCGGACGGCACAGCGGCCACTTCTTCATCGGGCGTCGTTTCATCACCCTGGCCGTATTCAGTCTCATCATGCTTGGCAAGCGTGTCGCCGATATCGCTGGCATAGGGCTCGGCTGCAGGGCCGCTCAGGCGCGCGAGCGACTTTTTCGCTTCCGCATGGCCTTCATTCGCGGCGGTCCGATACCATTCTGCTGCTTTCGTCAGGTCGGCGGGGCCGATGAAATTGCTTTCATACAGTACGCCGAGGTTATAGGCCGCCTGCGAGACGCCCGCATTCGCCGCCTGCTTGAAGAACGCGACGCCGCGCGAGATATTGCGCTCTGCACCGATGCCCTCGATATTCGCGATGCCGAGGTTGTACATGGCTTCGGGATGGCCCAGCTGCGCCGCGCGCTCGTACCAGCCAAGCGCAGCGCCCGCATCCTGAGGCACGCCCAGCCCCTGCTGGTACATGACGCCGAGGTTGTAATGCGCGTTCGCCATGCCTTTTTCAGCGGATTTGGTGAACCAGAAAACGGCGCGGCCATAGTCCCGCTGCACGCCGCCCGTACCCGCCACATAAAGCGCGGCAAGGTCGTGCTGCGCCGCCGCCACGCCCGCGAAGGCGCGCGATTCCAGCGTGCGGTAGCTGTCCGGCAGCAGCCCGTCATGATCGATGCCGGTCACGTCTTCGTTTTTCGCGGTTTCGCCAGCGGCAATCGCTTTCTGCTCGACCGTCGGCGCGGCAGCAGCAAGGGGAATGGGCGCGGCGTCATTCGCGGGCTGCGCGAGCGGTTTTTCGGCGGTGACGGTTTCGACGGGTGAAGTTGCTACTGGCGCGGCTTCGACTGCCGCCGCTTCAACAGGCACGGCCGGTTTTTCTTCGGCAAGAATTTCGGTTGCGGCGACAGGTTTCGTGGCATCTCCCGCGGCAGGCTCGATTGCCGAAAGTTCTTCGGGCGTCAGCTGCTGTTCGATCTGCGCGATTTCCACCTGCGCTTCGGGAGTATCGGTCGCCGCTTCCTCCGCCGCCGTTTCGACGGGCGCAGCGACAGGCGGTGTCGCGGTTTGCGTGAAGCGGGAAATATCGATGTTGCTGGCGGGATCGACGCTGGGGCCGTTCATGCGGGCGAACTGCGTTTCGGTGAGGCTGTCGAGCGCGGCCAGTTGTGCTGCAGTCAGCTGCGGCAGTTGCGCCGGTTCGCGGTAAAGCACAAGGCCGACAGCCAGCAGCGCAATCACGCTGCTCGCAACCGACAGCGCCGATTGCCAGCGCGTTGCGGCGGCGGCGGGCGCGCGGTCCGCCTGCACGAGCATCGGCAGGTAAATTTTGCCTGTGTTTTCGTCGCGCTCCGCCGCGCT
>JAQSWE010000128.1 GCA_029266795.1 Alphaproteobacteria bacterium
CCGCCGATCAGCAGGTTGCAGGCAATCGCCGTGTCGTCGCCGACCACGCCCAGCGTCTGCACGGCCGCGCGCTGCGACAGGGCGGCAACTTCTCCCAGCTGTGCGGCGAAACCTGCCGACATGCGCGATGATCTTTCCGTTTGTTGAACGACGGAAAAGATACCCGATGGGGTACAATAAGGGAAGTATTATGTAACTTGTTGATTTAGAAGCGATAACCCAAGGTCATGGTTCCGAAAATCGACGGGTCGTCCTGCTTGTCGAATTCCTTCGTCCGGTACATCAGCGCATAGCTCAACCGCGTATGACCATAGGTGAAGGCGATGCCCGCGCTGGCATCGCCGACAAAGATGTTTTTATCGACGCTGTAGCTGTCGGAAAAGGTGTTGCCGTCGAGGAAGATGTTGCGCGCGACCGCGCGGCCCTCGATACCGGCGGCACTGGGCCTCACCTTCACCCTGCCGCAGATGATCGTGCCGATGCTGGCGGCGGGCGGCGCGCTGCTCTGCTATGACGCGATGGAGAAAATTGTCCACCGCAAGATGAAGGCACCGAAACCCGATGCCAACGAAGCCCATGCGCAGGACCATGCCTCTTGGGAAAAGCAGCATATCAAGCATGCCATCCGCACCGACCTGCTGCTCTCCGCCGAAATCACGACTGTTTCATTACTGACAGTCGCGGGTGCACCCTTCCTGATCCAGCTGGGGACGCTGGCGGCGACCGCGCTCGCCATGACGGTCGGCGTTTATGCGACGGTTGCGGCGGTCATCAAGATCGATGATGCGGGCGACCTGCTGGCGGCGAAAAAGGGCGACAGTGTGTTTTCGAAGGCGATGCGCAAAACAGGCGAAGGGCTGGTGCGTATCGCGCCGAAACTCATCAAAGCGATCGGCGTGCTGGGCTCCGCCGCGATGTTCGTGGTCGGCGGCACGATGCTGGTGCATGGCATTCCGGGCGCGGATCACCTTGCCACGGCGGCGCTGGGCTACCTCTCGTCGAATACGCTGGTGCAGGGCGCGGCGTCGCTGGCGCTGAATGCCGGCGTGGGATTGATTGCGGGCGTGGCGACGCAGCCCATTGGCAAAGCCGTGAAGCCTTACCTGCGCCGCGCGGTTGCATTCGTGAAGAAAACGGCCCAGAAATTCAAACCGGCGAAGGTTGCCAGCGCCACTGCGGCGCGCCCCGTGCCTGCCCTGCTACCTGCCAATGACAGCTTTGCGACGATGCCGGATGTGAAGGCGGCGCTGAACAACGCAGCGATACAAAAACCGCTAACGCCCGCTGCGCCAACAGCCAAGCCTCAGGCCTTGAAACCGCCGCCTGCGCCGAAAGCAGCTTTGTAGCCTTTGTCGTATCTTGCGGCGACCTCTTCGATATCGGCCTTTGTAATGACCGCTTTGGGTTCCACATCTCGTACAGCCACATGGTTGAACTGGAAAGAAACCTTGCGGTTGAATTTCTGCGCGATGCGCAGCGCGCTGTGGGCGGCTTCATTGATGTTGCGCGCGCGCTCGGGTTCGCCGAGTTTCAGTTCCGGCGCGGTCAGGCTCGGTACGTCGCGCAGGCTGAAGGCATTCGCGCTGTAAAACAGGTCATCTGCCTTGCGCGCGACATCATCGCCTTTCAGCAGATTCACGACACCGTTGCCATAGGTGACGCGCAGCGATGGGAGACCCTGTTTGTCGATAAACTGCGAAGCGGCCTGCAGAGCGGCCAGTTCGTTGCCATAGGCGCTGGCATCGGCCTCGAAAGCTTTGGGCGCGGACATGTTGCCCGCGTCGTCTGCCGTTGCGGAAAGAAAAAGCTTCAGCATGATGTTTTCCTGCTTAAAGTTTCTGTTCGGGCTGCTTCACGACGACCGGCTGTACGGCAGGCTGCAGCGGCTCCACTTGCGCGTCGCGCGAGGCGGCGAGGCCGAAGGTGGTGCCGAGTTTCTTGTTGCTCCAGCTTTTCAGGTCGTTCAGCGCATCGCCGAACATTTCGCCGCGCATTTCGCGCGCGCCGGAGACAAGGTTCGTTGCCTTGTCGCCGCCGTCGATCATGCCCTGGCCGAAGACGCCCGCCGTACCGAATGCCGCACCCACGACAAGGGTGCCGACGGTGGCAAGGCCGACCGGCGATGCCAGCACGGTCACAACCGCAAGGCCGGTGCCGATGATACCGACCGCGCGCAGCAGGTTGCCCACCGCAAGACCGGCGACGCCGCCGAATTGCTTGTTGTCCTCCGCCGTCGCGCCCGGCTTGGCCAGATAATCGGCGACATATGAGGTCAGGTTATCCAGCGTGAAGTTTTCGCCCGCTTTGCGGATTTTGTTGAACATGTTTTACACCCTCGAATGATTTTGATTTTTGTTATTGTTGCCGTCATTTTTATCATGAGCTTGTAATTATGTCAACTAACCGCCCGATCTGCGCAACTTCATTACGTTTGATATCCTATCCCTCTGAAATCGTTTGGGGTATTATAATACCATTGCCAGTATAGCCAGAATCACCTACCATTTTTGCTATTGGAGCAACAATCGAAGGAACATCATGGCCGCCACCGGTCTTCTGGCACTACTCGACGATATCGCCGCACTGACGAAAATCGCTGCGCGCAAAACGCTGGGCATATCCGGCGACGACCTCGCGGTAAACGCGCATGTGCTGGCGGGCGGCGCCGGCGGCATCGATCCCAGCCGCGAAATCCCGATGGTGATGGCGGTTGCGAAAGGCTCGCTGAAAAACAAATTCCTCTACCTGATCCCGGGCGCCATGGCATTGTCGGTCGCTGCCCCTTGGGCGATTGCGCCGCTGATGATGGTGGGTGGCGCGTTCCTCGCCTATGAAGGCGTCGAGAAGATGCTGCACAAGGACAAGCCCGAAGACAAGGACGCACCCAAGAAAGACCCGAAGACGCTGGAGGCAGAGAAGGTAGCCTCGGCCATCAAGACCGACTTCATCCTCTCCGCCGAAATCGTGGTCGTCGCGCTGGGTGCGATGGCATCCGCGCCGTTCCTCGCGCAGCTGGGTGCGCTGACCGCCGTCGGCCTCGGCATGACGGTCGGCATTTACGGCCTTGTCGGCGGCTTGGTGAAGCTTGACGATCTGGGCCTGAAACTCGCACAAACCGAAGGCGATACTGGTGTTGCGAAGTTCAAGCGCAGCTTCGGCATCGGGCTCGCGAAGGCCGTGCCGCCCCTGATGAAAGGACTGTCGTTCCTCGGCACCGCCGCGATGTTCGCGGTGGGCGGCGGGATTTTGATGCATGGCATTCCGGGCCTTGAACATGCCGTGACCGGGTTAGCGCATCTTGTTACCACCAGCCCGATGCTGGTAGGCATGATCGAAACGGCCGCGACGATGGCGACAGGTATCGTCGCAGGTGTGCTCGCAATCCCTGCGGTGAAGGTATTGAAGGAACCTGTCATGCACTTGGCAGGCCTTGCGAAAGATTTCTTAAACGAGAAAGTCAAAGGCCCCGTCACCGGCTTTGCGAAAAACCTGATGGAGAAGGTCTATGGCCATCCCGTGCCGACCAATGACAACATGCCGGCCCCCGTAACCGAGGCTTCGGCAAATGCGCTGAAGTCGGTGCCGGACGTCAAAGCCGCGCTGAATGCCGCCGCGCCGAAGGAAGAGGTCGGGCTGTCGCCGGAGGTCAAACCGGCGGCGCCCGCCTTCAAGGGCTTCGAGACGATACTGAAAAAGAACTTCGGCAAATAAGTTTAACGACGACCATGGTGCCGCCGGGGAATTCGACCGCCCCGGCGGCTTTTTTTGGTTTTATTCCTTTGACTCTGGCGCGCGCGAAATTTACCATATCACATCATTTTCAACAGGAATGCCTTTATGCCCGTCGGCAGTTTTTCATCCATGCTGGCAAGCGCCGCCCAATTAACCGCTGTGGCGGTGCCGAAGGCAGTGGGTATCATCGGCGACGATATTGCCGCCAACACAAAGCAACTGCTTGACCTGCCACCCGGTCGCAACTTCCCCGCGCTGTTCAAGGTCGTCAAGGGATCGCTGCTGAACAAGGCTGTACTAATCCCCGCCGCCACCGTGATCAGCTGGGCCGCGCCCTGGGCCGTGCTGCCGCTGCTCGCAGTCGGCGGATTTTTCCTGACCGCCGAAGCGATGGAGCAGATGCGCGGCAAGGGTCATGGGCATGACGGTCACAAGCATGAAGAAGGCCATGATCACGCGCAGGGTGAAAAGCGCGTGCAGACCGAAAAAGAAAAAGTCGCCGGCGCGTTGAAGATCGACGTGATTTTATCAGCGGAGATTACCGTGCTGACCTTAAGCGTCGTCGCAGGCGCGCCGATTTTGACCCAGCTGGCGGTGATGGCGGCGACGGGCGTTGCGCTGACGGGCATCCTCTACGGTATTATCGGCGGCGTCATCAACATGGACGACGCGGGCAAATGGCTGGCGAAGCGCGAAGGCGACAAACCGCTGGCGAAGGCCGCACGCACCATTGGTCGCGCGATGAGCAAATCCGTGCCGCCGCTGATGAAGGCGATCTCGGTCATCGGTACCGCCGCGCTGTTCATGGTCGGCGGCGAATTGCTGCTGGCGGGCATTCCGGGTGGATCGGCACTGCTCTCGGCTGCTGTTGCGCATGTCCCCGCTTTGCCGCTCATCCAGCCTGTCGCCGAACATATCTTGATGGCGGCAGCGGGCCTCGCGGCAAGTCTTGTATCCTACCCCGTCATGGAAAAACTGGAAGGACCGCTCGGTAAACTCGGCGACTATCTGGCGGCTCAGAAAGCAAAACTGTTCACCAGGAAAGCACCTGCGAACGATAACACCGCCCCAATACCGGAACAAACCCCCGCGCAGCCCGCGCTGGCGAACCTGCCGGATGTGAAGGCCGATATGAATGCGGCGGCAGCGCCCAAGGCCGACGCGGCCAACGCGCCCGCCCCAGCCCCCGTTCCTGCGCCAAAACCGCCCAAAATCGCGCCATAAGCAAGTCTTCCCTGCTGCGCCGAAATCCGTTAATCTAGCCGCGAAATTAAGGGAGATTCTGACATGGCTTTCGGCGGTTTGCTGGCATTGCTCGACGATATCACGCTGTTGCTCGACGATGTCGCGGCGATGTCGAAAGTCGCGGCCACGAAAACCGCGGGCATCGCGGGCGACGATTTGGCCGTGAACGCGCAGGCGCTCGTCGGCATCGACCCGAAACGCGAGCTGCCGATCGTCTGGCGCGTGGCGAAGGGATCGTTCAAGAACAAGCTCATCCTGATCCCCGCGGCATTGATCCTCAGCATTATCGCCGAATGGGCGATCGTGCCGCTGCTGATGTTTGGCGGCGCATTCCTGTGCTACGAAGGGGCCGAAAAAGTCATCCATGCCCTGAAACCGACGGCTGAGGATGTGGCACATGCCAACGACCTGCGAAAGGCCGCGCAGAAAAGCGCCGAAGAATTGCTGGAAGTCGAGAAATCCAAAATCTCTGAAGCCGTAAACACCGACTTCATTCTGTCCGCCGAGATTGTCGCAGTCGCGCTGGGCGCGGTGAAGGAAAAGACGATATGGGTGCAGGCGGGCGTGCTGACAGGCGTCGGCATCGGGATGACCGTCTTTGTGTACGGCCTTGTCGCCTGCATCATCAAGCTGGATGACGTTGGCATGTATTTCGCCAAGAGCACGAAGAAAGTCGTGCAGAAACTCGGCATCGGCATTTTGAAATTCGTACCCTACCTGATGAAGACATTGTCGGTCGTCGGCACGGCGGCGATGTTCTCGGTCGGCGGCGGGATCGTGCTGCATGGCATTCCGGCGGCGGAACATGCGATGCATGACCTGAACACCTTTGTCAGCATCCTGATTTCAACGGTGGCGGGTCTGCTGATCGGACTTGCCATCGTGCCGGTCTGGCACCAGTTGGAAAAACCGTTGGCGAAGCTGAAGGCGAAATTGTCGGCGCGTAAAACGGCGAAAGCCTAAGACCGCGGCCCCCGCGTATAGCGTTTCATTTCTTTCTGTTTTTTCTTGCGCGCGGCGACGTCGTGGAATGCGCGTCCCGGCCTCGCGCGCCAGACGATCTTGTATTTGCGGCGCAGCTCTTCCGCCTGTTCGATCTCGTAAGCAAAACCATTGGGGCTGAAGCGCTTCATGCGCTTGATCTGGTGGTTGAGCTCGGTGATGTTCCGGCGCAAATCCTCCGGCGTCATCTTGCGGAAATCGGGCGTGTTTTCGGTCATGGCTGATGATAATGCCTCCCGCCGCGTACCACAATATGCCGCGCCGCGCGATTATGTGAATTTATCCGGCAAAACACCGCGAAAACGCTGGCGCGCGCGGTTGCGCGAATCCCGCCGATGTTGCATGGTGCGGATGCATTTATAAGGAGCACATGCACGATGTCATCCGCACAAGCAGCCAAGTCCCAGACCACCGCAACCGCCAGCCATAACGAGCTTGCGAACGCACTCCGCGCCCTGTCGATGGATGCGGTGCAGAAGGCGAATTCCGGACACCCCGGCATGCCCATGGGCATGGCCGATGTGGCAACCGTGCTGTTTACCCAATTCATGAAACATGACGCGTCGAACCCGACCTGGCCCGACCGCGACCGTTTCATCCTCTCCGCCGGCCACGGCTCGATGCTGCTCTATTCCATTCTGCATCTGTCGGGTTACGAGAAAATGACGCTCGACCAGATCAAGAATTTCCGCCAGCTGCACAGCCTGACCCCCGGCCACCCCGAAGTCATGCCCGAAGCCGGCATCGAAACCACCACAGGCCCGCTCGGCCAAGGCATCTCCAACGGCGTGGGCTTTGCGCTGGCGGAACGCATGATGAATGCGCGTTTCGGCAACGAAATTTTCAACCACTTCACCTATGTCATCTGCTCGGACGGCGATTTGATGGAGGGCATCAGCCATGAAGCCTGCTCTCTCGCCGGGCATCTGGGTCTTGGCAAGCTGATCGTGCTGTATGACGACAACGAAATTTCCATCGACGGCCCGACATCCCTCTCCTTCACCGACAACACGCCGCAGCGCTTCGAGGCTTACGGCTGGGAAACCTTCACGGTCGACGGCCATAACCCTGAACAGATCGC
>JAQSWE010000129.1 GCA_029266795.1 Alphaproteobacteria bacterium
CTACATCCTGTTCTTCGAGAAAAAACTCTCGAACCTGCAATCCATGCTCCCCATCCTCGAAGCCGTCGTCCAGTCGGGCAAGCCCCTGCTGATCGTGGCCGAAGATGTGGAAGGCGAAGCGCTCGCGACCCTCGTCGTGAACAAGCTGCGCGGCGGCCTGAAAGTGGCTGCTGTGAAGGCCCCCGGCTTCGGCGACCGCCGCAAGGCAATGCTGGAAGACATGGCGATCCTGACCTCCGGCGAAGTGATCTCCGAAGACCTCGGCATCAAGCTGGAAACCGTCACCCTGAACCAGCTGGGCCGCGCGAAACGCGTGCGCATCACGAAGGACGACACGACCCTGATCGCCGGCGCAGGCGCGAAGAAAGACATCGACGCACGCATCGCGCAGCTGAAGGCCCAGATCGCTGAAACGACGTCCGACTACGACAAGGAAAAACTGCAGGAACGTCTGGCGAAAATGGCCGGCGGCGTTGCGGTCATCCGCGTCGGCGGCGCGACCGAAGTCGAAGTGAAAGAACGCAAGGACCGCGTTGACGATGCAGTGCACGCGACCCGCGCGGCTGTGGAAGAAGGCATTGTCGCCGGCGGCGGCACGGCTCTCCTCTATGCCGGCCTCGCGCTCAAAAAACTGAAGGCCTCGAACCGCGACGAAGAAGTCGGCATCGAGATCATCGGCCGCGCCATCGAAGCGCCGATCCGCCAGATCGCTTTCAACGCGGGCGTCGAAGGCTCGATCGTTGTCGGCAAGCTGCTGGAGCAGAAAGATACGAACCGCGGCTATGATGCACAGAACGGCGAATACACCGACATGGTGAAAGCCGGCATCATCGACCCGGTAAAGGTCGTTCGCCACGCGCTGCAGGACGCGGCTTCCATCGCCGGCCTGATGATCACCACCGAAGCAACCATCGCCGAACTCCCCAAAAAGGACGAAGGTCATGGCGGCGGCGGCCATGGCGGTCACGGCGGCATGGACGGCATGATGTAATCCATCAGCCATCCTGATAAATAAAAAGAGGGCCGGATGAAAATCCGGCCCTTCTTTTATGCGCACTTGAAAATTTTACCGCGCCTGCAGCGGGCGTTGCACGCGGCTGATGCCGCGCTTGGGCAACGCATCCTCGATCACCGCGCGGATCTCCGGTTTGTGGCGCGCGAGCATCAGCGCGTTATAGCCGAATTCGTTCAGGTTCTGCGGGTTGGCCTGATTGTGCAGCAGCAGCGATACCATGGCCTGATCGGTGCGGCGCACAGCCTTGTTGAGCGGGAATTCATCCGCTTCGTCGGGCAGGTTCGCATCCGCGCCGCGCTTCAGCAACTCGACCGCCAGCGCATGATGGCCTTTTTCGACCACGACATGCAGCAGGGATTGCTGAACCGCGCTTTCACGCACCGCACCTTCGGTATCGACCTGCACGCCCATATCCAGCAGCTGCGCCATGCGCCACAGGTTGCCCTGCTCCGCCATTTGGAAAGCGGCATCCGCCTGCACGGCATAGGGCTGCGCCTTCATCAGGTCGCGCCACAGCAGGTCATCGTGATCGGGGCGTAAATCGGCCATCGTTAATCCCTTAAAATATGGGTTATGGATACTGCGCATTAACGCGCAAGTCAAAGGAAAGTGCCGTGCGTTTCAAAATTGATAGTAAAATCATTAATTTAGCCGTATTTCGTTATTAAATTACGCAGCTTAAGACGGCCTTAACATAAATGTACAATAATAGAGACAGTCAAAAACCTCATATTCAGGCAGCCAATGTCCACATTCATGAAAAACGCCGGCCAGCAGGGCCTTTGGGATTACATCGATAATGGCCAAATACAGCAGGTGGTCGATGCCATCATCAAGGACCCGAAACAGCTGAACTATAAAACCGGCCTGAACGAAGACACTCCGCTGCACGTGATCGCCATGAAGGGCGATGTTGCGATGATGAAAGCGGTATTGGAAATTATCGACCCCAAGGGCCTCGATGTGCGGAACAAGGCGGGCGACACGCCGCTGATGAAATCCGGCGCTTACGGGCAGGCCGATATGGCGGTGCTGCTGATGGATAGCGGCGCCGATCCGAATGCGTCGAATATCCTGCAGGAAACCCTGCTGATGAAAACCATCAAGGGCCGCAACCAGGATGATATCCGCGACAGCGAAAAGCCCGCCTTCGACAAAATCATTGAAACCGCCATCGACCGCGGCGCGAATATCGCGGCCAAAAGCTCGACCGGCAACACTGCATCCGACGTCGCCGACCTGTTCGACGATACCAAGACCATGCGCCTGCTGGAAACGAAGCAGGCGGAGCAAAAGGCCGGCACCTTCAAGCCCGCGACAACCGCGCCGAAGCCCGTGACTTCCAAATTCGGCTAAACGGCCTATAATCGCTGTAACGCAACAGCGCGGGATTTTTGAAGCATGCCTGAATTACCCGAGGTAGAAACCGTATGCCGCGGGCTTGCCCGGTCGATGACGGGCGAGAAAATCGGCAGCGTCGACACGCTGCGCCACAACCTGCGCATCCCTTTCCCCGCCGACCTGAAAACGATTGCGGGCGCGACCGTGAAAAATATCTCCCGCCGCGCGAAATATATCCTGATCGAACTCGACAACAAAAAGACTCTCATCATCCATCTGGGCATGTCGGGCCGCCTCGTCATCCAACAGAAAAAAGAACAGGGCGAGCTGGACAAGCATGACCACATGATTTTGAACCTGAAGAACGGATCGCGCATCGTCTTCAACGACGCGCGCCGCTTCGGCATGGTCGATCTGGCGAACACATCCGAACTGGAACAGCACAAATTCTTTTCGCATCTGGGGCCGGAGCCGTTCGACAAAGCATTCAGCGCGAAATACCTCGCCGAAAAACTGAAATCCAAAAAGATCGCGATCAAGCTTGCCATTATGGATCAGGAACTGGTCGTCGGTGTCGGTAACATCTACGCCTCCGAAGCGCTGTTCCGCGCGGGCATCGACCCGAAGCGTTCTGCCTCCAAAATTAAGCCCGATGAAATCACCGAACTGATCGCCTGCATTCGCGCCGTTTTAAAACAGGCGATCAAGGCGGGCGGCAGCAGTTTGCGCGATTACGTGCAGACCGACGGGGAGCTGGGATATTTTCAGGATAAATGGGCGGTTTACGGCAAGCACCACCTTGCCTGCAAGGGCTGCATTTGCGATATCGAACAAACAGGCGGTATCCAGAAAATCACGCAAGGCGCGCGCTCCACATTTTATTGTCCCCGCAAACAAAACTAGGGTAAAAATATCCATGAAAAATTTCCTGCTCCCGATTGCCGCATTACTTTTTCTGAGCTCGCCTGCGCTCGCGGCGCATCCCTATGGCGATGACGAGCCGCATTCAGCGGTGATGGAAGACATCCCCCTGATGGAGGGGATGGAGGAAGCGCCGCCCGAAAAAGACCCCGAAAACCCGGGCAAGCTGAAAGACCCGAACCAGACCACTGCCACCATCACCGGCAATGACATGATGGTGAACAGCTATTACAACGAACAGCTGCGCCGCAAAGGGTGGAAGACGCTGAACGCGCAGAACCCGAATGTGTATGTGAACGACAAAGGCGAAACGCTGCGCGTCGATTCCGAATTCGTCAATGGCAAGACGACAGTGAAACTGAACCGCACGCCCGCACAGGCGAAACCGCAACCTGCGGCACCCGCAGCGCAGCGCAAGAAAAAGAACTTCGGCGAGTCCAGCCAGTATCAAGAGGAACAGCAATAATGGCCTATGAACATATCCTGACCGAACGCCGCGGCAAAACCGCGCTCATCACCCTCAACCGCCCCAAGGCGCTGAACGCGCTGTGTCAGGCCCTGATGGATGAACTCACCCTCGCGGTCGAGGAGTTCGAGGCAGATGCCCGCATCGCCGTCATCGTTTTGACGGGCAGCGAAAAAGCCTTCGCGGCGGGCGCTGATATTAAAGAGATGGCGCCGAAAAATTTCATGGACGTCTATAAAGAAGACTTCATCACCCGCAACTGGGAGCGCATCACGCGCTGCCGCAAGCCGGTGATCGCGGCGGTCGCCGGATATTGTTTGGGCGGCGGCTGCGAGCTGGCGATGATGTGCGATTTCATCATCGCGGCGGATACGGCGAAATTCAGCCAGCCCGAAATCACTATCGGCACGATCCCGGGCGCCGGCGGCACGCAACGCCTGACCCGCAGCATCGGCAAGGCGAAGGCGATGGAGCTGTGCCTGACCGGCCGCATGATGGATGCGGCGGAGGCGGAGCGCGCCGGCCTCGTCGCCCGAATCGTCCCCGCCGACAAGCTGCTGGAGGATGTGCTGGCGACCGCCGAGAAGATCGGCAGCTTCTCCCAGCCCGTCGTGATGATGGCCAAGGAATCTGTAAACCGCGCCTTCGAGACCACCCTTTCGGAAGGCCTGCGCTTCGAGCGTCGCATGTTCCACGCGACTTTTGCGACCGAGGACCAGAAAGAGGGCATGAAAGCCTTCGGCGAGAAGCGTCCCGCCGCCTTTAAAGACAAGTAATTCAACAAGTTGCACTTATCCACAACAATATTGACTTTAGGCGGCATCCCCTTTAAAACCGTCAAGTCCAAGGGCGCCGCGCCATTTATGGTGATTCCCGTGCAGCCTTAGCTTCATTGGGCGACCGATTTAACAGATTGAAACCGCAAGAAAGAGACTGAAACAAAATGGCTATCACCAAATCCGGCAAGAAACGCATCCGTCGCAACGCACGCCGCCAGGTCCTCAACAAGTCGCGCGTCTCCGAAATGCGCGGTGGTATTCGCAAGATTGAAGAAGCCATCAAGTCGGGCGACGCGGAAGCGGCAAAAGCGGCACTGAAGGCAGCACAGCCTTCCATCGCACGCACCGCCGGCAAGAAAATCATCAGCGCAAAAACAGCGTCGCGCAAAATCTCGCGCCTGTCGGCCCGCATCAAGAAAATCGTCAAGAAATAATACAATCTGTAGTGTCCCGATAAGGGAATCACACCAGACAAAAAACGCCGCGAAATATTTCGCGGCGTTTTTGTTTTTGCAACATTGAATCTGCGCTGCGTTGAAAAGAATCAATAAACGGCAACAGAATCGCGCACATCTCGTTTCATGCGATCAAGAATTTTTGCGTAAAAAATTATGTGCACATGAATCGCGCACCTGCGATTCACGCGAAAGATACAAGTGAAAATATCGGACTAAAAACTGCTTTGTTCGGCACGTTTGTTTCTTTTTTAAATTTATCCACACATCACGCTTGCGACTCAATTTGCACCCCGCTAAGGTTTGCTCACTTCATCATTTGCAAAAACAAACCCGAACGCCCCAGCGCGTTTTAATAGCGGTTTATCAGCAGACTGCAGAAGTTACTTGAAGAAGAGGAACGACAGAATCACTTAAGCGCTTACTTAAAAGGCGCGGGTTTCTCTGGTGGATCTTCTTCCGCTGCACCAACGCGGCGGCAAGGCGTTACGGACTTGATACTCAGGGCATTCTACTACTTAAGGGCAATCCATGTTTGAAAACGGCCAGCAAGTGACGGTTGAAACGGCAGACGGCAATGAATCGGCCTCCAGTTTCGATCTGCGCTTTAGCCAAGTGAAGGCGCTGCTGCAAAAGGAATTCGGCGACACCGCCTTCCGTAGCTGGATTGCGCCCATCGATGCTGTTTCCTGCACCGCCGGCACGCTCACCCTCGCTGTCCCCACCCGCTTCATCCGCGACTGGGTGAAGTCGCATTACGCCGACCGCATCCGCAGCCTGTGGACGCAGCATTTCGGCGCCGTCGCGCGCGTGGAGATCGGCATTTCCGGCAAGAAGGCCGACAAGCCCGCCGTATCCGCAGCACACGCCGGCGTTGCCTATGAAACCCCCGTCATCGCCAACGAAAACGCGGCGAAAGACGCGGCAGCCGCCGATTTCTCGGTCGCGCTTGATCCCCGCTATACCTTCGAGAATTTCGTCACCGGCTCCTCCAACGAATTCGCCTATGCCGCCGCGCGCAAGATCGCCGACAATGAAAAGGTCAGCTTCAACCCGCTGTTCCTGCAGGGCGGCGTCGGCCTTGGCAAGACGCACCTGATGCATGCGATCGCCCATACGGCGCGCGCAAGCGGCCGTAAAGTTGCCTATATGTCCGCCGAAAAATTCATGTACGACTTCGTGCGGGCCTTACGCTTTCAGGACACGATGGCGTTCAAGGCGCGCTTCCGTTCCGTCGATGTCCTCATGATCGACGATATCCAGTTCATCTGCGGCAAGGATGCGACGCAGGAAGAATTCTTCCACACCTTCAATTCGCTGATCGACCAGGGCAAGCAGATCGTCATCTCCGCCGACCAGAGCCCCGCCGATATGAGCGGGCTGGAGGAGCGCCTGCGCTCGCGCCTCTCGATGGGCCTCGTCGCCGCGATCCATCCGACCACCTATGAACTGCGCCTTGGCATCCTGCAGTCGAAATGCGCGCAGATGAAGCGCAACCTGCCGCAGGACGTGCTGGAATTCCTCGCGCAGAAAGTGGCCTCGAATGTCCGCGAACTGGAAGGCGCGCTGAACCGCCTGATCGCCCATGCGGAGCTCGTCAACCGCCCCGTGACCGTCGATACCGCGCAAGACCTGCTGGCCGATATCCTGCGCGCGAATGACCGCCGCACGACGATCGAGGATATCCAGCGCAAGGTCTGCGAACATTACGGCATCCGCCTGGCCGACATGCACAGCCCCCGCCGCGCGCGCCCTGTCGCCCGCCCGCGCCAGCTGGCCATGTACCTGTGCAAGCAGCTGACGACCCATTCCCTGCCGGAAATCGGCCGGAAATTCGGCGGCCGCGACCATACCACCATCATCCATGGGGTCCGGAAGATCGAGGAACTGCTGGCGGGCGACCCCGTGCTGCGCGATGACCTCGAATCCCTGAAAAAGGCGATTGCGGCGTAACCTTTCGCCCCTGATCCCCGAATTGGCTTTAGGACCCCTTTTGGCTTATATTAAGGGCCTGAAGGAGTTTCCCATGCGTTTTCTATCGTTCCTGCTGTTCCTGACCCTGTTTTCGGCCTCTGCCCTCGCC
>JAQSWE010000130.1 GCA_029266795.1 Alphaproteobacteria bacterium
CAAAAAAGCATCGATCTTTTCATCTCGAGCATAAGCGTGCACTTCATCAGCAGTAAGCTCGTCGTATTCTCCGCTATCGGAGGCTGAGATAAATTGCCAAAGCAAAAAATTGTACCGACTTTCTGTCATCATTTTTAAATACCTTTCTTAATTAATTTTATCTCAAAAATATCAGATAACATAACTTTCGTAAATAAAATCAGTATAGAGGAAATTACTCCATCACCCACCCATGGCTCACCAGCAGCGACTGGCCGGTGAGCGCGTTGGTCTTGAATTCGGCGAAGAACAGGGCAGTCTCGGCGACGTCCTCGAGCGTCGTGAATTCGCCGTCGACCGTATCTTTCAGCATGATTTTTTTGATGACTTCGTCTTCGGTGATGCCGAGCGCCTGCGCCTGTTCGGGGATCTGCTTTTCGACCAGCGGGGTGCGGACGAAGCCGGGGCAGATGGTGTTGCAGCGCACGCCATGCTTCGCGCCCTCTTTCGCGACCGCCTTGCCGAAGCCGATCAGCGCGTGCTTCGCGGTCACGTAAGGCGCTTTCAGCAGCGAGGCGGTTTTCGAATGAGCCGAGCCCATCAGGATGATGCTGCCGCCCCTGCCCTGCTTGTACATATGGCGCAGCGCCGCGCGGGTGGTGAGGAACGCGCCGTCGACATGCACCGCCATCAGCAGTTTCCATTTGGCGTAATCAAATTCTTCAATCGGCGCGACGATCTGGATGCCCGCATTGCTCACGAGGATGTCGATGCCGCCCAATTCCTTGGCCGCGCGGTCGATGCCGGCATCGACCTGTTCTTCGCTCGTCACATCCATCGCGATGCCGATGGCGCGCTTGCCTGTGGGGTCGAGCTGTTTTGCGGCGGCGTCGGCTGCGGCGGCGTTGAGGTCGGCGAGCGCCACCTTCGCGCCTTCGCGCAAATAGGTGCGGGCAATTTCTAAGCCGAGGCCGCTGGCGGCCCCCGTGACGACGGCGACTTTATCCTTGAGGCGCATGATCTTCTCCTTGATGCAGCGCACAAAATAAGCCCCTGCGGACTTTTAGTCAACGAGAGGGCGGTGGCGCGCGGGGCCTTCAATTTCCGTGGCGGTTTTTAGTACCTGTTCACAATGTTCAATAACCCATCATCTATTACCGTATCACATTAATGCGAAATACGCAATTTAAATTGCGCAAGTGTTTGGCGATCAAAGCCGATTCCCCCTCTCCCGCACTCGCGGGAGAGGGTTGGGGTGAGGGTGTGTATCAGGACGAACGCGACGAAGGTTTTTCCGAGACTTCCCCTCACCCCGCCCCTCTCCCGCCAGCGCGGGAGAGGGGGATTCGAGCGCATTGACTATGGGGGCCATGCTTCATACCATCGTTCAACAGCAAGAACTTAGAGGCCGACGCCATGAGATTCGCAGACACGAAACTGCCGCAGCATCCTGTTATCGAGAATGCATTCAACGAGCTGGTGCGCCTCGATGCCGACAACAGTTTCACCGACCGCGGCATCCGCATTGCGCAGATCATCGCAACAGAAAGCAAATCGCAGGACCCGGACGCCATTGCCGCCGGTCTTCTGGTGCCGATGGCGAGCGATACCGGACAGGTGCTGCTGGCGCAGGCGGTGCTGCCGCCGCGCGTGACCGAGATCATCCAGTCCGTTTTCGACATCGGCGGCATGACGATGCGCAACGAGCCCATCGAGACGTTTTATAAAAAGCAGGATGCGGGCGCGCGCTCTGTGATCCTCGCCTCCAGCTATCGCATGTTCGAAGTGATGGCGGCGGAGATGGAAGAAAGCCTTGCCGCGTCACGCCGCGCCGGCGCGGTGGCCGATGCCGAATTCCTGAAAGAGACGCTCGCGCCTGTAAAAAAATTCACCGGCATGATCTACCGCGCGGAAACGGAAGAAAAACAGCTCGCGCAGAAATGCGACGATGCGGTGATCCGCATCGAAACGCTGATCGGCGGCGCGAACCCTCCAAAACCAACCGCGCAGATCAAGCCGCCGTCGCCTTAAAAACCTCTCAATATCCGGGAGCCATTCTTGAAGAAAAAATGCCGGATCTTTGCCGCAATAACTGTTTGCGCTTGCGTTGCCATACTCGTCATTATGCACCTGCATAAGACGCATTTGGAGAATGAGCAAATTCAGGCCCGAAAGAAAATGCTGCCGGAATGGGCTGCCATTTGGGAAGATTGGGAAGAGAAACTACCTGTTTCAGAAGAGCAAATTTTTTCAGAGACATATCTCTACAAGAAATTCCCGCCAGCTGTTCAAAAAACTTATCCGATCAACTCTTTATCAGAAAAAATTGTGTCAGATTGCAAAGCGCTCGGGTACAAATATACGCCAAAAGAATTATTCCTTGATGAAACGTTTACCCCCAGCAAAGAGTTTCCCTGTCGATTTCATACCTGCTACGACAGCCACAGTTTCGAAACAGAAGGTATTCAAACAAGCGGCGTAGACATCACGATATCCTGGTGCGACGAAGACAAAAAAGTCACATGGATCCTCGGCCGAGTCGGCCTGTGGATGAATTAAAACATCCCCGTATCATTCATTTACATGACAAGCGAAATTACCGCGGCCAGACCGTGACCGGCACGTTCATCGCGTTGCCGTTCAGCGACATCGCGACCGTCACCGTGTTGGGATAGGCGCAGGAGACGCAAGCACTTTGCGTCCCCTTCACTTCCGCGCCTTCGGAGGGCGCGAAGCTGGGGCGGACGGTGTTGCGGCCCGTCATGTGATCGCCTTTGAAGCAGGCGACGTTCATCATGTCGGGCGCGCGGCGTACCATGACGGCGCCGGGGGCTTTTACGCTATAGGTGTCGTTGCCGCTTTGCATCACGCAGTTCACGCCCGTCACGCCGGGGGTGTTGATGACGATGCTCTGGTACGGGGTGCGCGCGGGCGGCGCCATGGAGACCTGCTTTTCCGCGCAGGCAGAAACGAGCAGCAGCAGCGCCACCGAAAAATATTTCAGTTTTCTCATAGCGACGTATCCCGATTTTTGAACATTTTCTTGACGACGGGCGCGAGCGCCACGCCGATGATAATGATGCCGATGCCGAGCGCGAAGACGAGCGACAGGTTGAGGATGAAATTCATCTCATCGCTGGAATCCTGCGCGGGGTCGGCGATGGTCGCCGGCACATCGCCGCCATTCGCGGCGATGGTCAGCCGCGCATATTCCTTGGCGGTTTCCTTGACGAATTCATTGTCCTCCGGCCCCGTATACTGCGCATAGACGCTATAAATTATGGCCTTGTTCTTGACGTTCAGCGCCGACATGGAAATGGAGATCGGGATATCGATCTGCTGTCCGTCGGGCGTTTTCATGCCGATATTGGCCAGCATCGAAATGCCGATCGCGTTGTCGAGATTCATGAACGCGCCGAAGCTTTTGGATTCGCCGATGCGTACCTGCGCGCCGGTGCCTTTGTTGATGCTGTCGAGCATCTGCTGGGCTGCGGGATCTGCCTCCAGCACGCCGCCCGTTTCGCGCACGATGGCCTGCTTGAAAATGTCGAAATCCTGCTGGTTCTTGATGGTGACATCGGCCTTGGTCGTCTGCACCAGCATGTATTTCTTGATGCCGTTGGCGGGGTTTTCCTGCATCGCCTTCACGTCGCGGGCGGAAAGGTAAACGGCCAGCAGCCGGTTTTCCGGCGGCACGAACTGCTTCACCAGCGCATCGAATTGCGCGTCCTTGCCGTAAGTTTCCTGAAAGCCCAGCATGTTCGGCAATGCAATTTCCTGATCGCCGACGAAGGAATTGCGCGCAATCGCGATATCTTCGGCGCGCGCAGGCACGGCAAAGGCGATCAGCACGGCAAGAGCAAGGATAAGATGTTTCAAGGTTTCGGTCCTGATGTCGCGCGTTTCTGAGGCTTGGGCGGCAGTTGGTAATGGTTCACCAGTTTGCCGTCTTCGTATTCATACACGACCGGCGCGGCATTCGGCACGCGCTGGCGGTTCGACCAGATATCTTCGGTCGGGACCGGTTTGGTGCCGATGGCGATTTCAAACGCAACCATGATGCCGGAATGCGAGGCGACCAGCACCGTTTCGCCACGCTCCAGCCTCGGCATGATTTCGTCGTCATAGAATTTTTTCGTGCGCGCGACCATCTGCTCGTCGCTCTCCCCGTTCGGCAGTGCGATGTTATAGGCGCGCGGATAGGCGAGAATTTCCGGATCGGTCAGCTTGTTGCGCGCGGTGAAGTCGCCGGAGTCACCCTCGACAATCTCGGGGCGCTTTTCGACATTCCATGTGCCGTCGGGATTTTTCAGGTGATCGTTCGTGCCGGAATTTTCCAAGGCGATTGCGGCGGTATTGAAGGCGCGCTGCAGGGTCGAAGCATAGGCCTTGTCGAACACGAAGCCTTCGATGCTGGCGCCCGCGTCGCGCGCCTGTCCCTCCCCCACGTCATTGAGCGGGATATCGTGCAGGCCGGTCATGAAATGCTGCTTGTTGTAGTCGGTCTGCCCGTGACGGAACAGGACGAGCGTGCCTTTGGTCTTGGTCATGCCTGAAGCCTTTTCGATTGGTTCAGGTCAATATAACGTCAAGGCTTCGGTTTGAAAACATCCGATTTCGGGGGCTGGAAAGCTGCGGGAACCTTGGTGTTTTCCAGCTGGTGGTGGTCGGTCATGATGCCGTTTTCGTATTCGAAGATAATCGGCGTGGCATTCGCAATGCGATGCCCCGATCCCCAGATTCCCTTTTTCGGGTCGGGTATTTCAAGGCCCATCACGACGTCGAAGGCATGGACGATTCCCGCATGGGCCGCGACCATCACCGTCTCGCCACGCTCGATGCGCGGCAGGATTTCGTTGCGGTAGAATTTTTCGACGCGCTGCACGACCTGCCAGTCGCTTTCGCCATTCGGCAGCGGCGTGATGTAGCTGCGCAGATAACCCGTTATGCGCGGGTCATCCATATGCATGCCCGTGAAGTCGCCGGCGTCGCTTTCCATGATAACGGGTGATTGTTCGATCTCCCACACGCCGTTTTTGTTGAGATGCGCGTTATTCGCCGATGTTTCCAGTGCCATCACGGCGGTATTAAAAGCACGGCTGAGCGTGGATGAATAAACTTTATCAAAGGCTAGCGCGCCGAGGCACAAGCCCGCTTCCCGCGCCTGTTCTTCGCCGAGCGGCGTCAGCGGTGCGTCCGCCTGACCCGTCATCAAATGCTGTTCGTTATATGTCGTTTGCCCGTGCCGGAGCAGCACGAGTTTGCCCTTGATCGTCATTTTGTCTGTGCCTTAGTCTTTTTCTTGATTATGGGCAATGTAACAGGTTTTCCCGCATAATGGAATACGGAAAACAATAATTTTAAGTCATTGATATTACGTGTTACTTTTATGCCACTGTGAAGGTAAGGCCTTCACATATCAGGGCAACATGCCGCCCGCCTTGGGCGGTTTCGGCGGTTTGTTCTGGTTGGCGGCTTCTAGTTCTTTAGGGTTGTCGAGGCGGAAGTGGCGGACCAGTTTGCCGTCTTCGTATTCGGCAACCGTCGGTGTCGCGTTCGGCACGCGGGCGCGTTTTGTCCAGCCGGCATTGTCGGGCTGCGGCGTTTCCTGAAAGCCCAGCACGACATCGAAGGCGCGCATGATGCCGGAATGCGAAACGACCAATACCGTCTCACCACGCGCAAGGCGTGGCTGCACTTCGGTGTCGAAGAATTTCTGGACGCGGTCGACGACCTGCTGGTCGCTCTCCCCGCCCGGCAGCGGCTTGTCGAAGCGGCGGCCGTAATTGACGATTTCGGGATCGGTCTTGTGGTTGCGGCCCGTGAAATCGCCGGTATGCAGCTCCGCGATTTCCGCGCGCTGCTCCACATCGAACTTGCCGTCTTTCAACAGATGCGTCTGGTTGCCCGCGGATTCCAGCGCGAGCGCAGCGGTGTTAAACGCGCGGCTAAGGTTGGATGCGTAGGCCTTGTCGAACTGGAACACGCTGATGACGCGCCCTGCTTCCCTCGCCTGTTCTTCACCCGTCGCGTTCAGCGGGATATCGCGCTGGCCGGTCATGAGGTGCTGGACGTTGTAATCGGTCTGTCCGTGGCGGAGGATGACGAGGGTGCCTTTGTTAGCCATTCGCTGCTTTCTTGATGAAGTAATTCTTTTGCTTCTGCGCCTTGTCCATTTCGAACACGAGCGGCACGCCGGTCGGGATTTCCGCGCTGTTGATGTTTTCAGGCGTGTTTTCCTCGAGGATGATCAGCATCGCGCGGAGCGTATTGCCATGCGCGGCGATCAGTACGTTTTTGCCTTCTTTCAGCAGCGGTTCGATGTTGGCTTTGTAGTACGGGCGGACGCGGTCAACGACATCCTTCAGGCTTTCGCCGTTGGGCGGCTGCACGTCATAGGAACGGCGCCAGATATGCACCTGCTCCTCGCCGAATTTCTTGCGCATCTCGTCTTTGTTCAGGCCGGTCAGGTCGCCGTAGTCGCGCTCGCGCAGGTCGTCGTGTTTCACGAAGTCATGCTGCTGTCCGGCTTCCTTCATCGCGAGCGACGCGGTGTTGTAGGCGCGTTTCAGGGTGGATGTGAAAACGGCATCGAACTTGATGTTCTTCAGCGACTGGCCGGCGGATTTTGCTTCCTCGATGCCCGTCGCGCTCAGGTCCACATCGGTGAAACCGGTGAATTTGTTTTCCTTGTTCCATTCGCTTTCGCCATGGCGGAGCAGCACGAGGTAATTCATTTTCAGGCCTTTTTTCCAATGTTGTATGGTTATGGTATATGCCGGATGGCGGTTTGACAACCTCAATCTGGCCGCCTTTTAAGTAGCGAAATTCGCCTTTAATAACAACTGGAAATCACTTGGCCGTGACGGGCTTGCGGTACCTCGTTTTATAGCGTTTGGCGAATTCCAGCGCGGGGCGTTCCAGCAGGAAATAGGACAGGCTGGCGACGATGAGCGTCAGGATAATCGTGACGGGCAGCGTCACCGTCCAGTCGCGCCCGACAATCGTAT
>JAQSWE010000131.1 GCA_029266795.1 Alphaproteobacteria bacterium
GATTATGCCATCGACAGCCTGCCCGACATGGCGCTGTTTTCCATCTACCGCTCGGCCAAGGAGACGCCGCTCTACGCGATTGCCAAAATCCCGTCGCGCAGCATCCTGAAGCCCTCGCAATACGCCGTGTATTCGGGGAACAAGACTTTGAAGCAGAGCCCTTCACTCTCCGAAGTGCTGCAGTTTTTCGACGAGGCAAAATGACGAAGCTGGGACTGCCCCTGATCCTGATGGTGATTTTTTTCGCCGGCAATGCGGAAGCCGCGGGCGTGCGCTATTACGAAGACCCCGTCTATAAGCAGCTGGCGCCCGAAGATCCGCATCCGATGGAAGACTTGGTCAACCTCGCCGACCAAGGCGACTCGCGCGCGCAGTTCATCATCGCCGACCTTTACGGCAAGGGCAAAGGCGGGCTTGGTAAAAATCAGGTGAAATCGCGCTACTGGTTCGAGATGGCCGCGCGCAAGGGCTATACCATGGCCTTCATCCGCCTCGCCGCCATGGCGAAGCGCAACAAGGATTATGTGGGCGCGTATAAATGGTATTCGCTGAGTATGGATGACGGCACCAGCCGCGAGCGCAAATGGTCGGACAAGGCGCGCGAGCGTCTCGTGAAAGAGACCAAAATGTCGAAAGACGATATCCGCACCGCGCGCGAAGACATGAACAACTGGAAAGCGAAACGCAAGGATGCGCTTGCAGAAGAACGCGACCATGTGCAGGCGGCGAAAGAAGCCGCGAAACTGAATGATGCCGATACGCCAAAGGTAATAGGCGGCACCGGCCAGAAACCAAGACCGCAACAATCACAATCCACACGTCCAAAGAAGGAGCACACTTTCAATGAGTAAGATCAAGGTAAAAACCCCCGTCGTCGAAATGAACGGCGACGAGATGACCCGCATCATCTGGGACATGATCATCGAGAAAATGATCACCCCCTATCTGGATATCGAGCTGATTTCCTGCGACCTCAGCATCCAGAACCGTGATGCAACCGACGACAAGATCACGGTCGATGCCGCGAATGCGATCAAGAAATACGGCGTCGGCATCAAATGCGCGACGATCACCCCTGATGAGCAGCGCGTCGGCACGATCCGCAACATCCTCAACGGAACGGTTTTCCGCGAGCCCATCATCTGCAAAAACGTGCCGCGCCTTGTCACGACATGGACCAAACCCATCGTCATCGGCCGTCACGCATTCGGCGACCAGTACAAAGCAACCGACATCACGGTGCCCGGTGCGGGCAAACTGACCATGACGTTCGAGCCCGCCGGCGGCGGCGAAAAGAAGACCTGGGACATTTATAACTTTGAAGGCCCCGGCGTCGCGATGGGTATGTACAACACGACGGAATCCATCGAAGGCTTCGCGCGCGCCTGCCTGACCTATGGCCTGCAGCGCAAGATGGCCGTCTATATGTCGACGAAGAACACGATCCTGAAGGCTTATGACGGCGACTTCAAGGACATCTTCCAGCGCATCTTCGACACCGAATACAAGGCGCAGTTCGACAAAGCGGGCCTCACCTATGAACACCGCCTGATCGACGACATGGTCGCATCCGCGATGAAATGGGAAGGCGGCTTCCTCTGGGCCTGCAAAAACTATGACGGCGACGTGCAGTCGGATTCCGTTGCGCAGGGCTTCGGCTCGCTCGGCCTCATGACCTCGGTGCTGCTGACGCCCGACGGCAAGACGGTCGAAACCGAAGCGGCGCATGGCACGGTTACGCGCCACTACCGCATGCACCAGCAAGGCAAGCCGACCTCGACCAACCCCATCGCGTCGATCTTCGCATGGACGCAAGGCCTGAAATATCGCGGCAAGTTCGACAACACGCCCGATGTCGTGGCCTTCGCCGAGACGCTGGAAAAAGTCTGCGTCGCAACCGTCGAAGCCGGCGACATGACGAAAGACCTCGCGCTGCTGATCGGCCCCGATCAGAAACATCTGACGACCGAGCAGTTCATGGACAAGCTCATCAGCAACCTCAACGTTGCGATGCGCAAAGCCGCATAAACACTTCGCTTCAAAACGCCCTTTCCGTTTCATCGCGGAAAGGGCGTTTTTCTTTGCGTGCGCGAATCACCGCTGTGGCATATATATACCGTTTATGCTTTAATTGAGTATATAAATATCGTTATATATCAATTTCTTAACTTGAACGGTTTGACAGGCACAATACGGCGTCCTACGCTGAAATTACGAACAACAACGGAGACATGATGGCTTCCTTCTCAATCCCCGCCCGCAAGCACCGCGCACCAGCCAAGGGATTATATTTGTCGAAGCCGCATCATCCTTTCATTCCCCTTTTCATGACCGCGCCGCAAACCGCGCGCGCTGTGCAGCAGCCGCTTATGGTGCCGCCGCCCATGTAGACTTTTACGACCTTTTTGGACTATGGCCTCCTTGCCCCGGTTTGTCCCCCTCGACAGGCCGGGTCTTTTTTTGTGGTGGCATTAAAGCTATACAAAAGAGATGAAAGAACGCCGCACATGGATCAGGGAATGGCTCGATAATCCCGTCACGTTCATCACGCCGGTCTTTGCGGTCGTGGTGCTGGCGGCGACGCTGCCCGCGCGGTTCCAGTTCGCCGATCTTCTCAGCCATTTCATGGCGCAGTATGCGATTGGCGCGGCCGGTCTTATTGTGCTGGGGCTGCTTTTCAAATCATCGAAACAGGTTCTCGCCCTGCTGGCGCTGCTGTTCTGCTTTGCGGTATACCAGCTGCTGCCCTTCCTGCCCTTGGCCAGCAACGATGTCGCCGCCGCAAAAACGCTGAAGATCCTGCAAACGAATGTGCTGTTCATCAACAAAGACCCCGCACGCCTGCGCGCCTTGATCGATGCCGAGAAACCCGATCTGATCGTGACATCCGAAACGCCGCCTGTCTTTGCGGAGATGCTGGCGGGATTGAAAAGCGAATATCCCTATCAGGACCTGCACCCGCAGAAGGGCAACCCGCGCGGCCTCGGCGTTATTTCGAAAGTGAAGCTGGGGAAGGCAGAACGCATCCATTTCGACCACAAAGGCGTGCCGTCGCAAATATTCACGCTCCGGATGGGGGAGGAAGACATCACTTTCGTCTCTATCCATCCCTTCACCCCGACGGAAAATATCGAACGCCGCGACAATGAATTCCGCCTGATCGCCGAAAAATTCCGGAAGACGCCGGTCGATAATCTGATTGTCCTCGGCGATTTCAACGCGACGCCCTATTGCACGGCGTATAAGAAACTGCTGCGCGACACGCAGCTGCGCAACGCGCGCGACGGTTTTGGCGTCTATCCCAGCTGGCCGACTTTCCTGCCGACGCCTATCTTGCGCATTCCCATCGACCATGTGCTTGTCAGCAGCAACATCGGCGTGTCACAATTCCGCACAGCCGCGCATATCGGCAGCGACCACCTGCCGACGATTACGGACATCTACCTGAAGGCGAAACCATGACGACTGTTGTTTTCCTCATCGCCCTGCTGCTGTTTCTGGCGAGCCTCACGCCGTATATTCCGCTGTCGCGGCGGGCGACGGACTTGCCCAGCCATTTTTCGCTGCAATACCTGATCGGCACAGTCCTGATGGTGCCGGTTGCGGCCTCGGTATATTCGATGCCGAACGTCTATTTCCTGCTGGCGGGTGCGGCACTGGCGAGCCTGGCGCAGCTGATCGGCTTCATGTCGTTCGGCAGCCTGCACGACCCGCTGGAAGGCGACGGCCCGCCCCTGAAAATCCTGCAGGTGAATGTGCTGATGACCAGCACCGACACCGTGAAGCTGAAAACGCTGGTCGACCGCGAAAAGCCCGACCTGATTGTCGCCTGCGAGGTGAACGGCAAATTCGCCCTGATGCTGCGCGACCTGAATTTCGAATATCCGCACCAGATGCTGGAGCCGCGCGACGACCGCTATGGCATGGCCGTGCTGTCGAGACGCCCGCTGGAGGGGCAGGAGTATCTGTCCTTCGCGGGCAAGAAAAGCCTCGCCATGGGTTTCCGCCTGCGCCATGAAGGCCGCGAAATCGAATTTCTGTCGATGCACCCGCAAACGCCCCTCCGCGACATTCGCGCGCGCAACCACGAATTCGCGATGGCGGTAAAACATTTCGGCAAGCGCCGCGACAGCATCGTCGTACTTGGCGACCTGAACGCCACGCCCTACTGCCACGCCTATAAAAAACTCGTGAAGACACTCGGCCTCAAAAATGCGCGCGAGGGTCAGGGGCTTTGCGGCACCTTCCCCGTATTCTTGCCCTTGAGCATCCTGCATCTGCCCATCGACCATGTGCTGACGGGCGCGAATCTGGTCGTGCGCGAATTCCGTCGCGGGCCGGATATCGGCAGCGACCATTTTCCGACGATCACCACGCTTTCAGTAGTAAACGACTGATAAATATATCTAATCTACACCTCGTTGTTCAGTTGACATAAAACAGAAGCTAGCCTATTGTACCGCTCATAAGTTTTATGCAAATAAACGGGAGTGTGTTGCTATGTCCAAATCCTTCGAAAAATCGTCCTTCGCCAAGAAGCCCGGCAATACCAGCCTCGCCTGGAAATTCGCGAAAGTCGCGATCATCGGCCTTGCGCTGAACGCTTCCTACCAGCAATACACGCCCGACAGCGCCAAAGACAAAGTCGGCGCGCAGGTCGAACAATGGACCGGATCGGAACTGCTCGGCGAATTCCTCGGCCACAAAGCCGCTGTCGTGGTGCCGCAGGCACAGCCCGCCGCGCAGCCGCCCGCGCCGGTGAAAGCTGCGCAGCCCGGCAGCTAATCAGAATTTTCCGTCCTTCAGGAATTTCGCGGTGAGTTGCCAGACGGTCGGCGACAGCACCATCTGCGAGTGTTCGGCGCTGACCACGATATGATCCTTCATGCCCGCAACACGCGTGCTTTCGACCGACACGATCCCGTCATTCGGCCGCGGGATATCGGCAAGGTAAGTGGTGCCGAGGTTTAAAAACCCGCTATCGCCCGCGATCACGCCGCAGTCGAAATTCACGGGCGGCAGCTGCGCATGAATGCCGGCGGTCGATGTCGCCAGCCCCTGCCCCACCGCGCCTGCAAACCACTGGAACGCCGCATAACCGCGCATGACGTCTGCCACCTGTGATCCGTGATTGGGCGTGCCGAGCATCACCGCGCGGTGGATGCGCAACGCCCCATGGCGCAGCGCATAGAGCCGTATCAGCAGCCCGCCCATCGAATGCCCGACGAAATCAATGCTGTCGGCATCGATTGAATCAACAACCGGCACGACATGATCGGTGACGATTTCCTCGAAGCCTTTGTTGAGCGACGGATAGGAAATGTTGTGCGCCTGCCACCCGTTTTTCGACAGGTGATGCGCAACGCCCGACATCGACAGGCGGTTCATGCCAAGGCCGTGCAGGATGATGACGTGGCGGCCGTGGGTCACTTGGCTTTCCGGTCGGCATTGGGCCAGCGGGAGAAAGCGAACAGCCATGCCAACAGCACGGGGGCATAAGGGATGACGATCAGGATCGCCCAATAGGGGCTGCGTCCGGCCCGCGCCGCGATGACCGACGTTGCCGCCATCAGCACGAAGATGGAAATGCCGGCAAGCGTGAAGCGCGCCCAGTCGGGCAGGATATCGGCGGGCATCATGATTTTTTCTCCCGTTTCTTCAGCACCAGCGCTTCCGCCGCCGGCCATTTCTGGAAGGCGAGCGCGCAGGCCGCCAGGATGAAACCGACCAGCGGCACCAGCAACAGCAGCGCGTAATGCGGGCGCAGCCCCGCCCGCATGAAAATGCGCACGACCGGCGCCATCATCAGCGCAACCGCGATGTAATAGGCCCAGATCGGCTGTTTTGAAAGGTCGATATAATCGAACAGTTCCAAGTTACGTCTCCTTCCGCGGTTGCGGGATTTCGTGCAGCAGCCAGACCAGCAGCGTCAGCAGCGTCAGCGCCCCCGCCTGATGCGTCGCTGCCACATGGATATGCACATTTGTCATGACGGTTGCGACGCCAAGCGCCACTTGTGCGCAGCCGACCACCGCCAGCGCGATCAGCAGCTTGCGGATGCGCGTCGGCGGATTGAATGGCAGGCCGCGCTTCACGAGCACCAGAATCTTGATAAAGGCCAGTACCGCCAGCACACGGTGCGTGAATTGCACCGTGGCATGTTCGGCAAAGAACGACTTCCAGAACGGCTGGAACTGCATCATTTCGACGGGCCATAATTTATCGCCCATGAAGGGGAAGGTGTCGTTATAGACAAGCCCGGCATCGAGCCCCGCCGTAAACGCGCCCCACGTCATGGTCAGCAGCACCGCGCCGATGCAGGCTTTCGTGAATTTGCGCAAGCCCGACAGTTTCGACGCATCGCGCGACGGGCGCAGGCCAATGACGAGCGCAAGGCGGAACAGGCAGGCGTAAATAGTCACGGCAAGCATCAGATGCGCGGCCAAACGGTAATGGCTCACAGCCGGTTCATTCACCAATCCGCTTTCCACCATCCACCAGCCGATAAAACCCTGCAGCGCGCCCAACCCCAGAATGCCGAGGAACGCAGCGCGGCGCTCCGTTGGAATCCGGTGCCAGAAAAACACCAGCGGCACGGCGTAGAACACGCCGATCAACCGGCCCCACAACCGGTGAATCCATTCCCAAAAGAAAATCTTCTTGAAGGCTTCGAGATCCATGCCGCTGTTGATCTTCAGGTATTGCGGGCTTTCCTTATAGGCCGCAAAGGCCTTGTCCCAGCCCTCGGCATCCATGGGCGGCAGCGCACCGGCAATCGGTTCCCATCGCACGATGGACAGGCCGGATTCGGTGAGGCGCGTGATCGCGCCGATGATCGCCATCAGGAACACGGCGCCCGCGCAGAAGAACAGCCATGCGGCGACGGGCTTCAGCGACGGTTCTTTCTTTTCTTTTTTCAGCGGTTTTTTATTCACCATGCGGGCCATTTTACAAGCTCATGAACATGCGGATGGATACGATAACAAGGACAGCAGCAAAAACGCGGCGCAGCATGAGGCGGGGCATCGCATGCGAAATTTTCACGCCGACAGGGGCGAGGAGCATGGCGGTCGGCACAATCGCCGCCGCCGCCGCGAAATTGACATAGCCGACCGAATAGGGCGGCAACCCGTCGATATTGTGCAGCATGCCGCTCAGCATAAAACCAATCGTGCCGGGCAGCGAAATGACAATGCCGAGCGCCGCGCCCGTGCCGACGGCCTTTTGCATCGGCATGCCGCTATAACTCATCATCGGCACGGTCAGGATCGCGCCGCCGACACCGATCATCGACGATATCATGCCGATCACGATGCAGAAGGCGCGCTGCACTTTCATCGTGAGCCATGCCACACCTTCGCCTGTGATCTTCTCGCGCCCGAAAGCCATGTATGCGGAAATCAGCAGCGTGATGCCCGCGAAAACGCGCTTCAGCACATCGCCGTCGATGCTGGAGGCGAAGAGCGCGCCGATGGCGACGCCCAACAAAATAAAGGGACCCCATGATTTGACGAGCGAGAGATCAACCCCGCCGCGCTTGTAATGCGACACGGCCGAGGTACTGCCGGTGGCAAAAACAATCAGCAGCGAAGTAGCGACCGCAATATGCATGGCATGCTGCGCATCGAACCCGAGCGCGGTCATGGCGAAGAACAGCGCGGGCACGAACAGCACGCCACCGCCCACACCCAGCAGACCCGACAAAAACCCGCCCGCGCCGCCGATCACCAGCAGCAGGACAAGGATATAAATCGGGGATGTTTCGGGGGTCATGGCGGCCTGTTCTTTCCGCCCGACTATAGACCCGAAAGCCCCCGTTTGAAAACCCCTTCGCACAGTAAAAAAGCCCCTGTGGGCAGGGGCTTTTTCACGAATGAAACCTATCTTAGAAGCCGATTGACGGTATTTTGGCCAGAAGCGGGCCTGCGAGGATTTTGCGCAGGTTCAGCGCATTGACATCGACGAGCGTCAAGATACGGCTGCCAACCTCCTCCCCGGGCATATTGGCGATTTCATAGGCATTGGTGAAATCTTTCGACCCGATATCCTTGCGCGTGTTTTCAATCGCCTTCAGCACATATTCGCGCGCGTCGTTATCGATGGTCAGTTTATAATCATTCTTCAGCTTGCGCTCGAGGATTTGCGATAGATCGTCGGCTGTCATATCTTCCAGTTTCGTATAGCCGCCGATGAGCGGTTTCAGCGCGGGGTTATTGCTCAGTATTTCGCCAATTGTTTCCGGTTTTCCCGACAGGAACAGCACCGGCGGTTTTTCGCGGCCTTCGAGCGATAGTTGCAGCGCGCCGATCAGGCGTTTGCCGAAATCGGCGATATCGGCGCGGCCATCGTGAATGGGTTCTGGAATTTCAAGGTTGATGATATCGGCTTGCGCAAAAATAGCTGCCAATGCCTTCGGTGGCAGGCCGATGCTGGCCGCACCCGAATTGCGCTGCGAGAATTCGACATATTTGTCGCCGGCGAGATCAAGCGCGACGAGCAGCTCCGCCTTCTTGCGCAGGAATTCGGATTTACCCAGACCTTCATTACCCATGATGACCTCGCCATAGACGCGGTCGGGCGATGCCGTGTCCTTGGTCACGGCATCGAAACTTTGACGAAACACAAGGCTGCGCGCTTCGTTTTTCAGCTCGGTAAGGCCGACGAAGCTGTCCTTGATCTCGGTCAGCACTTGCTGCGCCGTTTTCTTCTCGATCTGCGTGACATATTCGCCGGGGGAGCTGCGGCCGCGACCGCTGAACGCGCCGCTCATCTGGGTCAGCGCGTCGTCCACTTCCGGCGGCACCTGCCCTTGCGGGAACAAATCTTCGATGATGCTGCGCACGGGCGGGCGGCGGAACGGCTTGGTGAATTCCCGCACCTGCGGTCCGTGCTGCGCGACGATCTGCTTTTCAAGATCCGATGTCGGGTTTTGCAGGCGCGCGACGACCGTATTGTGCAAACGCTCCAGCGCGGTCAGCACCGAATTGACATGGCCGATGATGTCGACGTTTTCGCCAGCGCCCTGCAATGACGCCTGAATGACTTTTTTCGGGTCGGGCTGGTAAGGCTTGCCGCCCTGCGTGAGCGATTCATCAATCGCATGGACGACCACGGTGGAGAGATCGACAAGGTTATCGGCGAGCAGCAGCCGGTCCGCCAGCACGTTGAAATTGCGCGTGGTATATTTTTCCGGCTCGGCCACTTTCGCGCCATGGTCGAACAGCATATTGACGATGGCGGTGGTGCGCGCTTCGAAATCGTCTTCGCTGATGGAGCGGCGGATGTCTTCAGGCATGTCACTGTGGTCGAAACCGATCAGCATATGTAAGGGATGGCGCCCCTTGACGGGCGTATCGACCTCGACCTTTGCATCCAGGGCGCGCTTCACGCGTTCCGGGTCGCGGTAGAAAATGCCTTTTTTAAATTCGTTGATCATTCCGGGATCAAAGCCAGTTTCGGATACGACCGGAGCGACAGAATCAGCCATGAAAAACTCCTGATAAGGGCGAAGCGTGCCCCTATTCTACGAAGAACAGGTTATTTTTTCATAAATGATAGATATAAACGCCGTAAAGATACGTCAAATCAAGGCGTTATCACGCAGCCGTTTTGTAATCGAGACCGACATCGAAATTCGGCGCGCTGTGCGTAATCGCGCCGGAAGATATAAGGTCAACGCCGGTTGCCGCGATTTTGGGGATGCGGTCGAGCGTGACGCCGCCGGATGCCTCGATCACCGCGCGGCCCGCGACCAGCTTCACGGCTGCGACCATGTCATCAAGGCTCATATTATCGAGCATCACGATATCGACGCCTTCATCGAGCACGTCCTGCAACTGGGCCAGCGTATCGACTTCGCATTCGATTTTCACGGTATGGCCGATATTCTGCTTCGCGTTGCGGATCGCAATCTTCACGCCGCCTGCCATGGCAATGTGATTGTCTTTAATCAGCACGGCATCATCGAGACCGTAGCGATGCGGAATGCCGCCGCCGACCTGCACGGCGTATTTTTCAATCGCGCGCAGGCCCGGGGTGGTTTTACGGGTCGCAGCAATGCGCGCCTTGTGGTTGCCGACGGCGCGCACCATTTTCAGGGTGAGCGTAGCAATACCGGACATACGGCCCACGAAATTCAATGCGACGCGTTCGGCGGTGAGGATAGAACGCGCCTTGCCCTCCACCTCCATCACCTCGTCGCCCTTTTTCACATCCGCGCCTTCGGATTTCAGGCGTTTCACGGTGAGCGTCGGATCGACAAGCTTGAAGGCAAGTTCGGCAAGGTCAAGGCCCGCAATGCGGCCTTCTTCGCGGCTGGCGATAACGACGCGGCTGCGCGTTTCGGCGGGCACGGTCGAATTGCTGGTGATATCGCCGGAGCGGCCCAAATCTTCGGCCAGCGCCATTTTCACCAAAGGCTCGAGGATCACCATCGGCAGGGATGCGGGCAGCGTCGTCATGGCAAGTCTCCTTAGGCGGCGGTTTCGCGCGTGGCTTTGCGGGAGAGTAGCGCGGCGGCGGTGATGCCTTCAACCTCTTTCAGCGTCGTGAAGGTGCGTTTCTGGAACGCTTTCACCGGCATCGGGTAATCCGCGCGGCAATGGCCGCCGCGGCTTTCGGTGCGGTTAAGCGCGCAAGCGGCGATCATGCGGGCGACCAGTGCCATATCGGCGGTTTTCGTGTCACGTCCTTCGGCATTCGCGCCGATGACGGAGATTTCGCGGATCGCGTCTTTCATGCCATGTTCGTTGCGGATGACGCCCACGAGGTCCGTCATGATCTCGCGCAGCTGCTGGCGTTCGTTTTCCATGTCGGCGGCGGGCAGTTTCGGAAGATCGGACAGGGTGATGCGAGGCGCAGGCTGTCCTTTCGCGACAAACGCCGCGATGTCTTCTGCCGCACGCGCGCCCATCACGATGGCTTCCATCAGCGAGTTCGATGCAAGGCGGTTTGCGCCATGCAGGCCGGTGGCAGCGGCTTCACCCGCCACCCACAAGCCATGCAGCGAGGCGCGACCGTTCAGGTCGGTTGCGACGCCACCCATGTGGTAATGCACAGCAGGCATGACGGGGATCAGGTCGCGTTTCGGGTTCAGGCCGGCGCGGCCCGCCGCCTGCAGCAGCGCGGGGAAATGTGCGGTATCGATATGGCGGCAGTCGAGATAGGTTTTCTGACCTTTCTGGATCTGTGCGAAGATGCCGCGCGACACGACGTCGCGGGGGGCAAGTTCCGCCGCCTCATGGTAATCGAGCATGAAACGCTCGCCGCGCGAGTTGACGAGGTATGCGCCTTCGCCGCGCAGCGCTTCGGTCGCGAGCGGCGCCGGGTCTTCGCCGATATCCAGCACGGTCGGGTGGAATTGCACGAATTCGAGGTCGGACAATACCGCGCCTGCGCGCGCCGCCATGGCAACACCACGGCCAATCGCATGCAGGGGGTTCGATGTTGCGGCGAACAGACCGCCCAGACCGCCCGTTGCCAGCAGCACAGCAGGAGCAGCATAAACAACAGGCTTGCCATCGCTCAGGCGGCGGCAGAGGACGCCCTGCACCGCGCCCATCGTCGCGCCGTCACGGCGGACGAGACGTTCGGCGGAGACGCCTTCGACATACACGATCGAGGGGGTGTTGCGCACGGCTTCGACCAGTGCGCGCATCATTTCCGCGCCGAAACCGTCGCCGGCTGCCGCTTTCAAGACGCGGCGGCGGGCATGGCAGGCTTCGCGGGAGAGTTTATACGCGCCGTTTTCGTCGCGCTCGAATTTCACGCCGTATTTTGCGAGGATTTCGATATATTTCGGGGCTGCTTCGACCAGCGTGCGGGCGACATCGACATCGGTGATACCCGCGCCGGCCTTCAGCGTATCGGCGACATGGCTTTCGGTTGTGTCTTCGGGTGCCACGGCTGCCGCGATACCGCCCTGCGACCAGGCAGAAGCGCAAACGCCGCCGAGGGGTTTTTCGCTCAACACCAATACGCGGCGGGGTGCAAGCGTGAGAGCGGCGAACAGGCCGGCAGCGCCGGATCCGACGATGACGACATCTGCTTTGTCTTTGATTTCTGCGGTCATGGCGATAGTCCTTTATTTCTTCTTATTATTACTTCGACGCTTCCAGCATACGGTCGACAGCGCGTTTCGCGCGCAGGCCCATCGCGGGGTCGACATGCACTTCGGTCGTGCGGGTCTGCAGCGATTGCAGGATTTTCGGCAGCGTGATGCGCTTCATATGCGGGCACAGGTTGCAGGGGCGCAGGAATTCCACGTTCGGGTTATTTGCCGAGATGTTGTCGGACATCGAGCATTCGGTGATCAGCACGACTTTCTTGGGCTGTTTTTCGGTCACGTAATCCGCCAGCGCCTTGGTCGAGCCGCTGAAATCCGCTTCCGCGCAAACTTCGGGCGGGCATTCCGGATGCGCCAGCACCATTGCGCCGGGATAGGCTTTGCGGAACTTGATGATGTCGTTCGCGGTGAAGCGTTCATGCACTTCGCACGCGCCCTGCCAGGTGAGGATTTTCTTTTTCGTTTGCTTCGCGATGTTGCGGGCCAGGAACTGGTCGGGGATCATCAGCACCGTGTCGCTTTCCAGCGATTCAACGATTTTCAGCGCGTTGGACGAGGTGCAGCAGATATCCGATTCTGCCTTCACATCGGCGGAGGTGTTGACATAGGTCACAATCGGCACGCCGGGGAATTTCTGGCGCAGCAGGCGCACATCGGCGGCGGTGATGCTGGATGCGAGCGAGCAGCCGGCCTTCATGTCGGGGATCAGAACCGTTTTTTCCGGCGACAAAATCTTGGAGGTTTCGGCCATGAAATGGACGCCAGCCTGAATGATCAGCTGGCTTTCGGTTTTCGCGGCCTGCTGCGCGAGTTGCAGCGAGTCGCCGGCGAAGTCGGACACGCAATGGAAGATTTCGGGGGTCATGTAGTTATGCGCCAGCACGACCGCGCCCATTTCTTTTTTCAGGCGGTTGATTTCGAGGATGTAAGGCGCATAGGTCGCCCAGTCCAGCTCGTTGACGACGCGCTTGACCTTTTCGTACAGCGGCGCGGTTTCGCGCGCGACGGCGGGGGTGAAGGCAAGGGCGGGGATCTGGTTGACGTTGTCGAACATATGGTTGGCTCCTGAATTTTCGGTCCCTTTAAGGCCGGACCGTTTTCTGCTCTCTCTGAGTATAAGATATATAATCCATTAGAGCATAAGTCAATGAAGATATGATTAACTTGAGCATAATTTATTCATAAGTAATTTCAGTGGGTTATAAGGGGATTTCGGGGTGTTTGAGGCCCAGTTTCGACATTTTGATACGCAGTATATAAGAATCACCCGTCACTTTACCTTTTCATAAGCAATCGCATGATAAGATTGGCCATCGATTCCGGTGAAAGGGCATTTCATGGCGCTGCGCGATATTTTTTCGAAACTGATCGGACGTCGCGGCAATACCGACACTGCGCCCGAAACCGAACC
>JAQSWE010000132.1 GCA_029266795.1 Alphaproteobacteria bacterium
AGCCTGCTGATCGAAAACACCGATGCACGGTCGAAAGATTATTCCGAAATTAAAGACAAGTACCGCCCCGGGCATGCCGATTTCACTTACGACCAGAAATACGGCTTTCGCGATTATCGCGGTGGCGGACGCTCTTCCGCGCGCGAAACAGCGTCGCGGGTTGCCGCAGGCGGCGTGGCGCGCAAGGTTCTGCAGTCGCGCCTCGGCGATGATATCTCCATTCGTGCGGGTGTCGTGCAGGTTGGGCCGCATAAAATCAACCGCGAAAACTGGGACTGGGCGCAGGCAGCCGAAAACCAGTTCTTCACGCCCGATGCCGCGATTATTCCGGTATGGGAAGAATTTCTGGATAAAACGCGCAAGGCTGGATCCAGCGCCGGCGCGATTGTCGAAGTCGTCGCCAGTGGCTTTCCCGCTGGCCTCGGCGCGCCGCTGGCCGATAAACTCGATGCCGATCTTGCGAAAGCAATGATGGGCATCAATGCGGTGAAGGGCGTTGAAATCGGTGCGGGCTTCGCATGTGTCGATATGGGCGGTGAAGTGAATTCCGACCAGATTCGCATCGAAGACGGCAAGCCAAAATTCCTGTCGAACAATGCGGGCGGTATCCTCGGCGGTATTTCGACGGGGCAGGATATTGTCGTGCGCATCGCGTTCAAGCCGACGAGTTCGATTCTCACGCCCATGCTCACCATCAACAAACAGATGGAAGAAACCGAGATCGTGACGAAGGGCCGCCACGATCCTTGCGTCGGATTGCGCGGCGCACCTGTTGCGGAAGCGATGATGGCGCTCGTCTTGTGCGATCATCTACTGCGCCATATCGCGCAAACCGCGAAATAATTCCGAGTCAAATCAGATTCTTGTCGGCATCTGTTGATGTTCTGCCGAATCGGGGAATCCCAAGACTCTGGGATTAAACGCGAAATTTTTTCACGGACTCTCCATAACAAATCCGCGCACCTGAGCGCGTGGTTGCTTTAACGGCATGAATTTAAATGAGAAAACGACTGTGGATAACTGCCCGAAAAAACGATTCGACTCTTATCCACAGATTCGCGATGCTTTCATTCAAGGAAAAGGCCGCTCGGTTTTCCGAACGGCCTCTCCCTTAATACTTCGCTTCGATGATATTGCCCCAAGTGTTTCCGCACTTGGGGCTTTTTTTGTCTGTCGTGTGTCGTGATCTGCAAACGAGACTAGACCCAATTTATTTATCGTTCAATGCGGAATGTTGCGATAGACTGCAAAAAATTTCATCGCATTTCCGAAAGGTTGCTGTCATGGCCGAGCAAGTGAAAGTCAAGAAAGAGGGCGGCTTCTTTCGCGGCCTTGTGAATCTCTTCAAGGGGTTCTTCATCATGCTCGGCTTTTCGTTCTTCATCATGCTGGTGATGGTTGGCGTTGCGATCGGCCGCGCGGTCGATGAAAAACCCGAAGCGCTGCCGTCGAAAATTCTTCTGACCTATACCTTCAAGGCGGGCATCGGCGAAAAACTTCCGAAGCCCTCGATCACGCAGCCCTTCGTCCATACGACCACCACCATCCGCGACCTGACGGAAGCGCTCGAGGGCGCGGCGAAGGACGACCGCGTGAAGGGCTTCGTCGCCACGATGGAAGACATGAAGTTCAGCGTGGCGCAGGTGCAGGAAATCCGCGACGCTATCGCCCATTTCCGCAAGGCCGGCAAATTCGCCTATATCTTCGGCGAAAGCTATGGCGAGATGTCGTCCGGCATGTCGGACTATTATTTTGCCTCGGCCTTCAGCCAGCTCTGGCTGCAGCCGGTAGGCATCGTGGGCATCACCGGCATTTCTGCACAAGTGCCTTTCGTGAAAGGCACGTTTGACCTCGTCGGTGTGACCGCGCAATTCGGCCACAAAGGGCTCTATAAATCCGCACCCGAAACCTTCACCGCAACTGATATGAGCGAACCCAACCGCCGCGCGCTTACCGAAATGATCGGCGACCTGTCGCGCCAGATGGTGACAGGCGTTGCCGAAGCGCGCGGATTGACGCCTGAGCAGGTGCGCCTGCTGATCGATAACGCGCCCTTCACCGATCAGGCTGCCCTGCAGGCGAAACTGGTCGACAAGATCGGCTACTACGATGAAGTGCTGGCGCAGGCGCGCAAGGAGGCAGGTCTTGCCGAAAAAGACGAAACGATCGATCTTTCGGATTATTCGCCCGAAGCGAAAACGAAGATGAAGGGCTTCCGCGGAGTAGTCGACGAAATCAAAAAAGAAGTGGAAAAAGAAGAACAGAAAAAAGCAGGCGGCAAGGGTAAGCCCAAGATCGCGCTGGTGCTCGGTTCCGGCGAAATCGTTTCCTTCGGCGGCGCGCATGCCGGTATGGGCGACAGCGGTATTGAGGCAAACGACATCGTCGACGCGTTCAAGGAAGCGCGCGAGGACAAGGATGTGGCGGCAGTCGTCTTCCGCATTGACAGCCCCGGCGGATCGCCGACGGCTGCCGAAACCATCCGCCGCGCGGTTGTCGAGACGCAAAAGGCAGGCAAGCCCGTGATCGTTTCCATGGGCGGTTATGCGGCATCCGGCGGCTATTGGGTCGCAACGCCTGCTGACTGGATCGTCGCACAACCCGGCACCATCACCGGTTCCATCGGCGTGTTCGGGGGCAAATTCGTCTTCGCAGATTTGTGGAGCAAAATCGGCGTCAACTGGGTGACGATTTCCGAGGGCAAGCATGCCGGCATGTGGTCGTTCAACCGCCTGTTCACAGACGAGGAAATGGCGAAGTTCGAGGCGACGCTCGACAATATCTATGAAGCCTTCCTGCAGCGTGTGATGCAGGGCCGCAAGATGACGCATGACCAAGCGTTTAACGTGGCCGAGGGCCGCGCCTGGACCGGCGCGCAGGCGAAGGAACGCGGGCTGGTGGACGAGCTGGGCGGCCTTGCCCGCGCCATTGAAGTCGCGAAAGAACGCGCCAAGATCGACCCGAAAGAAGATACCGAAGTGGAGCAGTTCCCTGCTGAAGAATCCCCGCTCGATATGCTGCTCGATTTCGCGGGCAGCAAATCGTCTTTGCGCACGAACCTGTCGATCACCCCGCAGCAGCTGCGCGAGATGATCGAACAACAGGCGCAGGCGCTTCAGGCACAGAACCTGAAAGCGCCCGTGGTCGAGATCCGCTAGGTTTAATTAGCTGTTATAACCGTATTTGTCGCGGCGCGTGCTGAACGCGTCACGCTCCACATCGCGCATCTGCGACATCACCATGATGCTTTCCGCGCTGATGCGGTGCACGGGCTTGCGCGTGTTCGTATAGCCCGATTGCGGCAGGTCGTGGCGGAAACGCGGGTCGTTCGACCAGATAATGTCGTCGTTGACGTTCGCATCATCGAAAACAGGAAGCACCTGCGCGGCCCTGACGGGGAGGGGTGTGCTTGAATAGTCGGCGGCGGCAGGTGCCTTGATGGAGCGCTTCGCGGTTTCGGCTGGGGCGACCGAAGTATCGGGGGTTTTCGCGGGTGTGCTTGTCGAAGGTCCATCGGAGAACTTTTTATCGAACAGGTTGTAAATCTGGTCCAGCGTGCGGGGCTTGCCCGTCGCCTTGTCGTAGAACACGTTCTTGTTCGCGCGCGCCTGCTGGGGGAACAGGTTCGCACCGATTGCGCTGCCGTCGTAATCACGGCAGTTCAGGAATTTCGTTGCGCCGCCCGCGCCCATGAAATGCGCCATATACATTTCGGTCGAGCCGACATCGCCCTCGGTGTTCCTTTTCAGGTACGCCTTGTTCTCGGCACTATAGGCGCCCGCCATCAGCGCGGAAATTTCGGGGTCGTTGCGCAGGCCCAGAATCTCTTTGCGGGCGGCAGCGTCGTTCACGCAGCAGCGGCCGTTCTTCATCTGGATTTTGTCGGCATATTCGCCAAGGCCGTATTTGTCGCCATGCTTTTTGACCATCGACAGCCAGGTATCCTCGATAAACTGGTAAAGGCCGGTCGCGGAGGAAGATTTTGACTTCGCGGTCGGGTTAAAGCTGCTCTCGGTGGAAGCTTTTTCCATCAGGAAGGTAAAATCTACCCCCGTCTTGCTGCTCGCCTTCTGGACGGCATTAATCACTTGTGGGGATGCAACCCCCTGATATTTTTGGGCTATTTTCGATGTCAGCCCTGATAAAAATGATGCCATAACCTAAAGCTCCCTGATCCCCGGCCATTTATTGGCCTTTATTATATGGATAACATTGCAAGGGGTGTGCCAAACAGGGTAACCCCCTGATTTTACGTCAAACGGGATTGTCAGGTCAGGTAGCGGATGGTATAAAATCCATAACCACAAGACATATATAGACCTGAAGGAAATGCCTATGTCCGCATTCGATGCCGACGATCTGGCGCGCCGTATCGAGGCCGCACGCGATTCAGCCGAAGTGGAGACGCTGTTCGATCAGCTGTCTATTCTGCCTGAGCGCGACCAGCTGGCGGTCGTGAACCGCGTGGAACTGAACATCGTGACCGACTGGCAGCGCACCGCGCCCAAGCCGCATGAACTGGTCCAGCTGCGCATGGTGCTGGACGCCATCGAACAGATGAAAGGCACGCCCACCGGCGATATGCTGCGCGCCGACATGGAAAGCGGCATGACGATTGCGGAAGAAGGTCAGGCGATGTCCGCCATGTTCCGCAAGATCCTCGATTTCAAGGGCGACAGCGCACACAGCCTCGTGAAGGCCTATGTCGAGGAAGAGCGCAAACAATCCCTCGAAGACGTCGGAACGGCTTTCGGCCAGGCGAAGCTGATGGTGACGGTCGAAGAACGCGTGCAGCGCGAACGCGCCGCCAATATGCCGCCCCCCAGCAACAATCCCCGCCGCCCGTATCGCGGCGGTTCCTTCGACCTTTAACAGCAGGAGATTTGCCTATGCCCGCATTTAACGCTGATGATTACTCCCGCCGCCTCGGCACCATCGGCACGCCCGATGGCATCGACAGGCTATTCAACGAAATCGCCAAGCTGCCTGAAGACAATGCACGTGCCGCACTGATTTCCATCGAACGCGCCATCGTTCATGACTGGCAGTCGAGCGCACCCACCGCCGACGAACTGGCGCAACTGCGCGAAGTGGTCGATGTGGTCGATGAGCTCAAGGGCACCGAGGAAGGCCAGGCGATCCGCGATAAGATGGACAGCGTCATGGGCGGCCATTCAGACGCAACCCGCACCCTGTCCCGCATCTTCGCCAATGTGGCGGAACAGCGCGGCGATAACGCGCATCCGCTCGTGAAGCTGTATGTGGAGGAAGAAGCGCGCATCCCGCTCGACGAAATCGACAGCGGCTTTGGCCAGGCGAAGCTGATGGTCGCGGTGGAAGAACGCGTCCAGTCGCTGGTCGCGCGCCCCGCAAACAGGCCCGCGCCGACTCCGAAAAAAGGCGGCTCGTTCGATCTTTAAGCGGTGATATTCATAAAGCACCCCGCACGGGGGCTTTATATATGTGCTTAAAATGTTAATATTCCGGCAGTCCTTAACAGGCTGCCGGAATTTTTTTGTGGAGTTCGCCAGATGTACACCGCACCGCTGAAAGACATGCGTTTCGTCCTTGATGAAATTGCAGGCATGGAAGAAATATCGGCCCTGCCGGGGTATGAACATGCCAGCCCTGATGTGGTAGAGGCCGTGCTGGCCGAGGCCGCGCGCCTTGCGGGTGAAGTCTGGGCACCGACGAACAAGACCGGCGACCGGCAGATGTCGAAACTTGCTGGCGAAACAGTCAAGACTCCCGATGGATTTAAAGATGCCTATACACAATTCGCGCAAGGCGGCTGGACGGGCGTCACCTGCGCGCCCGATCACGGCGGCCAGGCGCTCCCCCATGCAGTCGGCATGGCAGTCGGCGAAATGTGGCAGGCGGCGAACCTCGCGCTGTCGCTCTGCCCGCTGCTTTCGCAAGCGGCGATCGAGGCGATCGAAGTTCTGGGCACGCCCGCCGACAAGGCGAAATATCTGCCGAAAATGATATCCGGCGAATGGACAGGATCGATGCACCTGACAGAACCGCAAGCCGGAAGTGATTTGGCAGCGATCCGCACGATTGCAAAAAAGAACGGCGACCACTACCTGATGAAGGGCCAGAAAATCTATATCACATGGGGCGAACATGATTTCACGCCCAACATCATCCATCTGGTTCTTGCCCGTGTTGATGGCCTGCCCGAAGGCAATGACGGGCTCGGTCTGTTTATCGTGCCGAAATTTTTGGTGAATGATGACGGTTCCATCGGCAAGCGCAACGATGTGCGTGCGGTGTCCTTGGAACATAAGCTTGGCATCCATGGCTCGCCCACCTGCGTCATGATGTATGGCGAGAACGACGGCGCGGTATCGTACCTGATCGGGCAACCGGGGCAGGGTCTGCGTAACATGTTCATCATGATGAATAACGCCCGCCTCGGTGTCGGGCAGCAGGGCGTGGCGCTGTCGGAAGCGGCCTACCAGCATGCGCTGCAATACGCCAAAGATCGCGTGCAAGGCATGAAGCTGGGCGACAAATCCGGCAAACGCGTCGCGATCATCGAACATCCCGATGTGCGCCGCATGCTGCTGACCATGAAATCGAATACCGAAGCGTCCCGCGCGCTTGCTTATTATGCGGCGGGCATGATCGACCGTTCGCGACATGCAGGCGATGAAGCTGCGAAGACCTCCGCTGCCGCGCGGCTTGATTTGCTGGTGCCGCTCGTGAAGGCTTGGGCGACCGACCTGGCCGTTGAAACTGCATCGACTGCATTGCAAATTCATGGCGGCATGGGCTTTATCGAGGAAACGGGCGCGGCGCAATATTATCGCGACAGCCGCATCCTGCCGATTTACGAAGGCACCAACGGCATTCAGGCCAACGATCTCGTCTTCCGCAAAGTGCTGCGCGACGGCGGCGCGGAGGCGGCGAAGTTTATGGGTGAAATAAAAGCTTTCGCCAAGACGCTGACGCAGAAGCCG
>JAQSWE010000133.1 GCA_029266795.1 Alphaproteobacteria bacterium
AACACCATCAGGACTACAAAAAGAACAATCCGACGGGCTATAAATTCTACCGCATGGGCTGCGGCAGGGACGGTCGCCTCGACGAATTGTGGCTCGAAAAACCGGTCGCTCAATAGTTTCCTTAATAATTAAACTTTACATCAAAAACCCCCAGAAACGGGGGTTTTTGGTTTTTTGGCGGCTTTTTTGGCCATAGGGGTGTCTTGCAGCTTTATAGTTCTTGCGCCACCCCCTCATTTTTCCTATTTATGTAAGACTTAACGGCCAAAATGCGGGCGTGGCGGAATTGGCAGACGCGCTGGATTTAGGTTCCAGTGCCGCAAGGCGTGTGGGTTCAAGTCCCTCCGCCCGCACCATCTTTACCCCGCGCAAGCGGCGGCAAAACAGAATTCGGTACTTTTAAAAAACGAGAAAGAAAGCAGAAGCAGAAAGTTCATGACCATGCAGATCACACAGACCAAGAACGAAGACCTGACACGCGAATTCACCGTCACGATGTCGCCCGAAGAAATCGACCAGCGCGTCAACGAGCGCCTGACCGAACTCGGCAAGACGGTGAAGATGCCCGGCTTCCGCCCTGGCAAAATTCCGATGAACCTGCTGAAATCCAAATACGGCAAGTCCGTGATGGGCGAAGTGCTGGAACACGCCGTCAATGACTCGACCATGAAGGCGATCAACGAAAACAACCTGCGCCCCGCGATGCGCCCGAAGATCGAAGTGAAAACCTTCGACGAAGCAAAAGGCCTCGAATACACGATGGCGATCGAAGTGCTGCCGGAAATCAAGCTGGCCGACTTCACGAAGATCAAGCTGGAAAAGCTGACCGCGAAGCCGGCGAAAAAAGAAATCACCGAAGCGCTGGAGCGCATCGCAAAAGCGAACAAGACCAGCGAAAAAGTTGAAGAGAACCGCGCTGCGAAAATCGGTGACACGCTTGTCATCAACTTCGACGGCACCGTCGACGGCAAGCCGTTCCCCGGCATGAAGGGCGACGATTTCCCTCTCGAACTCGGCTCCAAGAGCTTCATCGAAGGCTTTGAAGACCAACTCGTCGGCGCGAAAGTCGGCGACCACAAAGTCGTGAACGTCACGTTCCCGAAAGACTACGCGCATGACAAACTGCAGGGCGTGAAGGCTGAATTCAAGGTTGACGTGAAAGAACTCCGCACCTCGACGACGCCGAAGATCGACGACGAATTCGCAACCAAGCTCGGTTTCGAAAACCTCGCGAAAGTCGAAGAAGTGATCGAACAGCAGATCCAGGGCGATTACGACCAGCTCGCACGCATGAACATCAAGCGCGCGCTGCTCGACCAGCTCGATGCAGAACACACCTTCAACGTGCCCAAGGGCATGGTTGACGCTGAATTCCAAGGCATCTGGCAGCAGCTGAAAGGCGGCCACGATCACGCGGAAGAGGGCCATGTGCACGGTCCCGACTGCAACCATGGTGAAGAAGGCACGCCGGAAGAGCGCGCTGAATATCAGGGCATCGCGGAACGCCGCGTAAAGCTCGGTCTTGTGCTCGCCGAAATCGGCAGAATCAACAAGGTGGAAGTGACGAACCAGGAGCTGCAGCAAGCGGTCATCAACGAAGCGCGCAAGTATCCGGGCAAGGAACGCCAAGTGTTTGAATATTATCAACAAAACCCGCAAGCATTGGACGCTGTGAAAGCGCCGATTTACGAGGACAAAGTAGTTGACTTTATTCTGGAAAGGTCTAATATATCCTCACGTCAAGTAGACATTGAAGAACTGACCAAGGCATCGGAAACGGAACCGCCCAAGAAGGCAAAACCCGCATCCAAAGCCAAGTAAAACTCAGTTTTCTCGCGGAATAAAGTAACTCTGCGAGGGTCTGAAACGATAAGAAAGCTACAAAAGAAACCGGGAAAAAATAAGAATCGGCCCGGACGGTGAAAACAACGAATATAAAAAACGATTTACGCATAGCAAGGAAAGGCACTCCAAAATGGCTTCTTACGATTTTAACGACACCGCGAAATCTCCTTCCTACGAAACCTCTGCCAACAAGCTTGGCAAAGGCGTTGAAGGTTCGCTGAATGACACCGTCAAAGCGCCCGAACTGAAATCGCCCGCTGGCGACGTTCAGTACATGAGCGCAGACGCTGCCCGCTATTTCGCCCTCATGCAGTCGACCGGCATGGACGCGTCCGAAGCAAAAGGCGCGCTCAAGGCATTCGAATCTCCCGAAGGCCAGGCGAGCATGAAAAACATCGCAGCTGAAACCCAGCGCTATCTGGGCCTGCTCGAAACCGCTGGCAAAACCGGCCAGAAGCTCGAAGACATCATGGACGCAGCCGGCCTCGAAGCGATGACCCGCTTCACCGCCAGCGCAAACGGCCCCAACGCCCGCATGGTCCCGACCGTCACCGAACTGGAAAACGGCCGCGAGCGCGGTTACGACCTGTACTCCCTGCTCATGAAAAAACGCATCGTCCTGCTGGAAGGCCAAGTTGACGACACGATGGCATCGATCGCCAACGCATCGCTCCTGTACCTCGCATCGGGCGTCGGCGAAAACCCCGAAGACCACGCTGGCGAAGACGGCAAGAAAAAGCCGATCAAAGTCTACGTGAACTCCCCGGGCGGCTCGGTCCTCGCTGGTCTGTCGATCTATGACACCATGCGTTCCATTCCGGCTCCCATCCGCACGATCGGCATGGGCATGCAGGCATCCATGGGCTCCATCCTGCTGGTTGCAGGCGACGAGCGCATGATGACCCGCAACTCCTACTACATGATCCACCAGCCGCTGTCGGGCAACGAGCGCTCGACCCAGCAGACGGATCTCGTGATCGGCACGGACTTCACCAGCCGCCTGCGCGAACAGCTGACGGACATCTATGTCCGCCACACCGGCCTCAAGCACGCATTCTGGGACATCGTCCTCGAGCGCGACACCTGGCTGACCGCACAGAACGCACTGGATATGGGCGTGATTCAGGAAATCATCGTGGGTACCGCGAAAAAGACCATCCACGAAGAATTCTCGCACCGTTCTGAAAAAGACGACAAGCGCGAAGCGCAAGTGCCGAAGACGGCCGAAGCAATCCGCGCCCTGATCAACACCGCAGACGGCGCAGCAATCCGCCCCGAGCTGGTCGTTGCTCTGTCGCAGTTCGAAGAATACTGGACGCCCTCGCGCAAAGCCGAATACGACGCCAAACAGGCGAAATCGGCCAAGCCGGCTTCCAATGACGACCAGAAAGCAAAGCCCGCCAAGACCAAGGCTGCGCCGACCCCGTAATCGGGAACGCCCCGAAAAGGGCGTTTGAGTTGAGTTAATAACCTTGCTATGATTGAGACGACCGGTTTCACCGCCGGTCGTCTCTTTTTATTTGCCCCGGGTGGGCTATATATAAAAAAAACAGCAAGGGGGCTACACTAATGACTTACATTCCTGAACAAATGAGCACGCTGGTGCCGATGGTCATCGAGCAGACCGCGCGCGGCGAACGTTCGTACGATATTTATTCGCGCCTCCTGAAAGAGCGCATCATCTTCATCTCCGGTCCCGTGAACGACCATGTGTCCAGCCTGATCTGTGCCCAGCTCCTGTTCCTTGAATCGGAAAACCCGAAGAAAGACATCTTCCTCTACATCAACTCGCCGGGCGGTATCGTCACCTCCGGTCTCGCGATGTACGACACGATGCAGTACATCAAGCCGCAAGTTGCGACCGTTTGCATGGGGCAGGCTTGCTCCATGGGTTCGCTGCTGCTCTGTGCTGGCGCTGCAGGCAAGCGTTATTCCCTGCCGAACTCGCGCATCATGGTGCACCAGCCCTCCGGCGGCGCACAGGGTCAGGCGACGGATATCGAGATCCACGCAAAAGAGATCCTGAGCCTGCGCAAGCGCCTCAACGAAATCTACGTGAAGCACACCGGCAAGAAGATCAACCAGATCGAGGAAGCGCTGGAGCGCGACCGTTTCATGTCGCCCGAAGAAGCGAAAGCTTTCGGCCTGATCGACCATATCGTCGAAAAGCAGCCCTTCACGACCGACGAGAAAAAAGTAGCATAACTGACTGGCCCGCTTTAACCGACGGGCCTTGATAAGACCTAATTCGGGGGCGCCTTTCATGGGCGCCCCCTTTTATTTTCCAAACCGGAGTTTTTCCTACATGTCTTTCCGTCTCGCCCTTGCCGCTGCACTTCTCATTTCGACCGCCACCGCCGCTGTGGCACAAACAGAGTCGGAGCAGGATGCATCACCCGCGCCTGTGGCACAGGAACAACTATCCGGCCCCAACGCGGCACCGATGAAGATTGAGGTGGATGAAAAGACCTTACAGGGCGAGGACGCCTATGTGGCAGCATTGGAAAAATTGACGGCCGAGCAGAAGACCGAACAGGAAACGCTCGACAAGCAGTTCTTCGCGAGCATGCGCCCCATCATGGATATCTATGAACTTGGAGGGAAAGTGATGTTTTGCCTGAACAGCAATAAATTTACCGGCGCAGATAACGCATCGTTTGTGCAGTCCTTCAAGGCGTTCCAAAAGGTTAAATCCGACGAACAGGAAGGCATGTGGAAGAAGCACCGTATTGATGCCCGCAAGGTCGATTATATGCCCCACACCCTGCTGGATAGCCATTACAGCTATATTCAGGCCGTCCAGAAGGCTGCCGCAGAGCAAATGGTCACCCAGACCAGCAAAGCGGGCGGTTATAACGACACAAATTGCCCCGAAGTGCAGAAAATACTCGCAATTGCCCACCAAAAAGCCTCGGAAAGCCTCAAGAATGGAACTTTAGGCACTCCCCCCAAGTAAGCCCTCATGAAGCCTGCAAGGGCTTCACCGGATCGCAACTTACAAAAAGTCTAACAAAATCGAAATTTACTTTTGTCCCAAGCTTGTCGAAAGCTTGCCAAAAGTTAATAACCATCTATTTCACCTGTTATGAGGCACCGACAGGCGAAAAAGCCGCCCAAAAAGGCCCAAAATCGACCGAATTTTGCCAAAAATAAACTATTAAAGGGCATAATCCGGGAAGAGAGTGTAAAAAAGGAAAAAAAATGAACGAAACAGTTCCCGGCACCGGCCCGAAACATCCCGTCCTCCCCTTACGCGATATCGTTGTATTCCCGCATATGATTGTGCCCCTGTTTGTTGGCCGCGAAAAGTCCGTTAAAGCGCTCGAAAGCGCCATGGCCGATAACAAGCAGGTCCTGCTTGTGACCCAGAAATCCGCGCAGCAGGATGATCCTGGCGCAGGCGACCTTTATTCTATTGGTACCCTTGGCACCGTTCTCCAGCTCCTGAAACTGCCCGATGGCACCGTGAAAGTGCTTGTCGAAGGCACCAAGCGCGTCAAAGTGCTGATCTACACCGACAAGCCGGAATATTTCGAAGCACATGCCGAGATTATCGAAGAACGTGCAGTGTCCGGCGAGGCGATCGACGGGTTGATGCGCGCTTGCGTGTCGCAGTTCGACCAGTATGTGAAGCTCAACAAGAAAATCCCGCCGGAGATCATCACCTCCATCGGCCAGATCGACAATGCGAACAAGCTGGCGGATACCGTCGCGTCGCACCTGTCGCTCAAAATTGCAGATCGTCAAAAACTGCTGGAGCTGACCGGCGTCGCCGAGCGTCTAGAGCAAATCTTCTCCTTCATGGAAGGCGAGATTTCCGTTCTTGAAGTCGAGAAACGCATCCGTGGCCGCGTGAAGCGCCAGATGGAAAAAACACAGCGCGAATATTACCTCAACGAACAAATGAAGGCGATCCAGAAGGAGCTCAACGAAGGCGAAGACGGCGTCGACGAGCTGACTGAACTGGAAGAGAAAATCAAAAAAGCCCGCATGACCAAAGAGGCGAAAACGAAGGCGAATGCGGAGCTGAAAAAGCTGCGCCAGATGAGCCCGATGTCCGCCGAAGCGACCGTTGTGCGCAACTACCTCGACTGGATGCTGAACATTCCGTGGAGCAAGCGCACCAAGGTTTTAAAAGACCTCAAATTCGCTGAATCCATTCTCGATAAAGACCATTACGGTCTCGAGAAAGTCAAAGAGCGCATCCTTGAATATCTCGCGGTACAGCACCGCGCGAACAAGGTAAAAGGCCCGATCCTTTGCCTCGTCGGCCCGCCCGGCGTCGGTAAGACTTCACTCGGCAAATCGATCGCGCAAGCGACCAACCGTAACTTCGTCCGCATGTCGCTGGGCGGCGTGCGCGATGAATCCGAAATCCGCGGTCACCGCCGCACTTATATCGGCTCCATGCCCGGACGCATTATTCAGGGCATGAAAAAGGCAAAGTCGTCAAACCCGCTCTTCCTCCTCGACGAGATTGACAAGCTGGCGCACGACTGGCGCGGCGATCCCGCGGCGGCGCTGCTTGAAGTTTTGGATCCGGCGCAGAACAGCACGTTCAACGACCATTACATGGAGATCGATTACGACCTCTCCGACGTAATGTTCATTTGCACCGCCAACACACTTGACCTCCCGCGACCCTTACTCGACCGGATGGAAATCATCCGCGTCTCCGGCTACACGGAAGAGGAAAAGGTCGAAATCGCGAAACGCCACCTGCTGGAAAAACAGAAAGAGGCGAACGGCCTCAAGAAAAACGAGTTCAGTATCACCGATCCCGCCATGCGCCAGTTGATACGCATGTATACACGTGAAGCCGGTGTGCGGAATCTCGAGCGTGAACTGTCCAACCTTGCCCGCAAGGCCATCAAGGAAATCATGATGGGCAAGAAGACGGAGATCAACGTCACGCCCAAGAACCTCGAAAAATACGCCGGCGTGCCGCGCTATCGTTATGGCATGGCGGACGAGAACGACCGTATCGGCTGCGTGACGGGCCTCGCCTGGACCGAAGTCGGCGGCGAGTTGCTCACGATCGAGTCGGCCGTCGTCCCGGGCAAGGGCAAGCTCACGCACACTGGCCAGCTCGGCGAGGTGATGCAGGAGTCCAT
>JAQSWE010000134.1 GCA_029266795.1 Alphaproteobacteria bacterium
AAGGACGGCGACGACAAGCCGAAATCGGAAATCCTACCGCCGTCGGATAAAAAGGACGTCTAGGTTTTGTTCGACGTCGCCTGGTCAGAGATGCTGGTGATCATCGCGGTCGCCGTGGTGGTGATCGGGCCGAAAGACCTGCCGAAGCTTCTCTACGCCGCCGGTAAATTTACCCGCAAGGTCAAGATTTTCACGAACGATATCCAGCAGTCGCTGGACCGTATCATCCATGATGAAGAGCTGAACGAAATCACGCGCGAGGCCAACAAGGCCGGCGGCGAAAATTTGCAGTTCGAGATCGAGCGCCAGCTGGCGGAGGAGGAGCGCCGCAGGATAGCTATGCTCCCGAAGGAGCCCGATGACCCGCCCCGCTGAAGAAAAGACCATGTCGCTGGTTGAACATCTGGTGGAGTTGCGCCGCCGCCTGATGATCAGTCTGCTGTTCTTTGTGGTGGCGACCTGCGGCTGTTATTTTTTCGCCGCAGATATTTACGCCTTCCTGGTGAAGCCGCTTGCCCATGTGCTGGAGGGCGAAAATCGCCGTCTTATTTACACCGGATTGGGCGAGGCGTTTATCACCTACCTCAAGCTTGCCTGCTTCGCCGGCGGGTTTCTGGCGTTTCCGGTCATCGCATCGCAATTATGGTTCTTCGTGGCGCCCGGCCTTTATAAAAACGAGAAGCATGTTTTCCTGCCTTTCCTTGTCGCAACGCCTGTGTTGTTCCTGACCGGCGCGGCCTTCGTTTACTATCTTGTCATTCCCGTTGCCTGGAAATTTTTCGCCGGCTTTGAAAGTCTTGCGCCGACGACCGGCCTGCCGATCCAACTGGAAGCGCGGGTGAGCGAATATTTGAGTCTCATTATGACATTGATATTTGCCTTCGGGTTCTGCTTTCAGATGCCAGTGCTGCTGACGCTGCTGGGGCGCGTCGGGATTATCTCTTCGACATGGCTATCGGAAAAACGCCGCTACATGATCGTGCTGATTTTTATTGTCGCTGCCGTGCTGACGCCGCCCGATATCCTCAGCCAGTTCATGCTGGCCGTGCCGATGATGGCGCTCTACGAAATCTCGGTTGTGTTAGTACGGATGGGCGAGAAGAAGCCGAAGACCGCTGACATCGCCGCTGAAAACGAAATTCCCGCCCCTTAAATTATCTTATGTCAACTTTAGCTAGTTATAACGCCGGTTGAGCCGCGATTCCTAACGCCTTGTTCTATCTTCATATCCTTGTTCAAGCGATGCATGAACAGCATTTTTTTAATAAGAGTCAGGAACTTAGCTTGAGGGAGCACTAGACCGTATTCTAAAAACATCATAGAATTGAAAGCGCTAGAGGGTTTGGGGAAATCCAACATTATTGAGAGACAGGTATGTTCGATCTGAAGTTAATTCGGGAAAACCCCGAGATGTTCGATTCCGGCTGGGCGCGGCGCGGTTTGCCGGCGCAATCCGCCAAGATCCTCGAGATGGACGAGAAGCGCCGCGCGGTGATGACGGAGGTGCAGAACCTCCTTGCCAAGCGTAACGAGGCGTCGTCCCGCATCGGCGCGATGAAGGCGAAGGGTGAAAACACCGACGCGGTCATGAAGGAAGTCGCAGGATACAAAGAACAAATTGCCAAGATCGAGGAGGGCGACAAGACCGCCCAGGGCGAGCTGGATAAAGTCCTCGCCATCCTGCCCAACATTCCCGACAAATCCGTGCCGGACGGCAAGAGCGCGGATGACAACGTCGAAGTCCGCCGCGTCGGCCAGCCCCGCGGCATGAACAACCCGAAAGACCATGTCGATATCGGCGCTCAGCTGGGCGGCATGGATTTCGAAGCGGCAGCCAAGATGTCCGGCGCGCGTTTCGTTTTGCTCCGCAGCGGCGTTGCGCGGCTCGAGCGGGCATTGGCGCAGTTTATGCTGGATACCCATACGGGCGAACATGGTTACACCGAATTGTCCGTGCCGCTGCTGGTGAAGGACGAGGCGCTCTATGGCACGGGCCAGTTGCCGAAATTTGCGGATGATTTGTTCAAGACAAATAACGGCTTGTGGATGATCCCTACGTCGGAAGTTTCTCTGACGAATACCGTGCTGGATACGATCCTGAACGCTGAGGAACTGCCGCTTCGTTTAACGTCGCTCACGCCGTGCTTCCGCTCCGAAGCGGGCGCGGCGGGCAAGGATACGCGCGGCATGATCCGCCAGCACCAGTTCTATAAAGTTGAACTGGTCAGCATCACCTCGGAAGAAGAGTCGATGGCGGAGCTGGACCGCATGACGGGCTGCGCTGAAGCGATTTTGAAGAAACTGGACCTGCCGTTCCGCACGCTGGCGCTTTGCACGGGGGATATGGGGTTCTCGGCGAAGAAGACCTTTGATATCGAAGTGTTTTTGCCGGGCCAGAATGCCTATCGCGAAATTTCCAGCTGCTCCAACTGCGGCGATTTCCAGGCGCGCCGGATGATGACGCGCTACAAGGGCGGCAGCGATAAAACGACGAAATACGTGCACACACTCAACGGCTCGGGCGTGGCAGTAGGTCGTTGCTTGGTTGCCGTGCTGGAAAATTACCAGCAGCCGGATGGCAGCGTCGTGATCCCTGATGTGCTGCTGCCCTATATGGGCGGCCTGAAGAAGCTCGAACCTGTTGCGAAAGCAAAGCAAGGAAAAGCGGCAAATGCTTGAGTTTCCCAAAAAACTTTCCGAAGCGCGCATCATGATCGCCAATGACGACAGCATCCATGCCGAAGGCATCAAGGTGCTGGAAGAGATCATGCTGACGATCACGCCCAATGTCTGGGTCGTGGCGCCGGAAACGCAGCAATCGGCGGCGGGGCATTCGCTCACCATCCACAGCCCGCTGCGCATGAAGGAATACGATACGCGCCATTTCTCCGTCTACGGAACACCGACCGATACGGTTTTGGTCGGCGTACAGAAGATCATGAAGGAAGTGCGCCCGCATCTGGTCGTCTCCGGCATCAACCACGGCCAGAACACGGCGGATGACGTGACCTATTCAGGCACGATTGCGGCTGCGATCGAGGCGACGCTGATGGCGATCCCTGCGATTGCCTTCAGCCAGGATTTCGACGAAGAAGGCGGCAAGCCAGACTGGGCGATTGCGCGCGAATACGTGCCGCGCATCCTGAAGGCATTTGAGGGCAAGAGCTGGGAACACAACCTGCTGATGAATGTGAACTTCCCGATCCGTATGCCCGGTGTGACGCCTGAAATCCGCCCTGTGGCGCAAGGCCATTACAGCATGGAAAAACAGGATATGGATTACCGCATCGATCCGCGCGGCCGCCCGTATTTCTGGATCGGCCCGCCGCCGGCCCGCGACGAACACGATACGACGCTCGACATGGGCGCGCTGGCAGCAGGGCATGTCACCGTTACGCCGCTATCGCTGAACCTCACGCACTATCCGACACTCGTCGAATTAGGAAAGGTTTTCAAATGAGCCTCCTCGCGCGCAAGATCCGGCTGATCATGAAGCTGCGCAAATGCGGCATTACCGATACCGCCGTGCTTGGCGCGATCGAGCGTGTGCCGCGCGAGGCGTTTATCGACACCACATTCCACGATCAGGCCTATGAAGATATCGCGCTGCCCATCGCGCGCGGACAGACGATCAGCCAGCCGCTGGTGGTCGCGTCGATGACGCAGGAACTGCGCGTCAACGACCGCCACAAGGTGCTGGAAATCGGCACCGGCTCCGGCTATCAGGCCGCGATCCTGTCGCGCCTATGCCGCCGCGTCTACAGCATCGAGCGCCATAAGCCGCTTCTGGCTGGCGCGGAGAAAATGTTTACGGACCTGCGCATCCGCAACATTACCTGCAAGGCAGCCGACGGCATGCTCGGCTGGCGCGAACAGGCGCCGTTCGACCGTATTATTGTGACCGCTGCGGCGGGTGATGGCGGCGCGCCGCCCGCATTGCTGGAACAGCTTTCCATCGGCGGCATCCTCATCATCCCGATGGGCCGCGACAAATCGAGCCAGTTTATCTACCGCATCACGCGCACCGAAACAGGATACGAGACCGAACGCCTGATGCCGGTGCGCTTCGTCCCGCTGCTGCCGAATATTGCGCGCAACGATGTTGTGGTGGTCGAGGAAGAAGACGAGGGCAGCTTTTTCAGCGGCCCCGCGCTGATGCCCGCATAACGGGGAAAAGAATGAAGGGGCGGCATTATAAAATTTTGCTCCTGACGACCGCGCTCACGGTGTGGATGGCGGCATCCAATATTGCCATCGCCCGTCCGGCGCCCGTGCAAAACCTTGGCGCGAGCGCGCCGCCCGCGAATGGCGCGGTGACGGTAAAGCCCGGCGATACGCTTTCCTCCATCGCCAAGCGATACAAAGTGCCGCTGAATGCGCTCGCAAATATGAACGGCCTGTCGCCGTCAGAGCCCGTGGGGCCGGGCCGCCGGCTGCTGCTGCCCGTCGCGCGCACGCACAAAGTTCTCCCGAACGATACGATGTTCAGCCTCTCGCGCATGTATGGCACGACCGTCGACAAGATGGCGGCGGAAAATAACATTCCTCCGCCCTATGCGCTCAAGGCTGGGCAGGTGCTGAAAATTCCATCGGGAGGCGCGAACGTCGCAACAACTACAAAGCCGGCCCCCATCCGCATGGCTACGCAGGAACCTTCGACACCCGCAACTGCGCCCCAGACATCAACCGCTGCCACAACCAGCCGAATGCTGAAGACGCCCGGTCCGTCGCCGGTGACGAAAGCTTTCGATTCACTGATCGGCAAGCTGGCGCAGGATGATGCGCAGGCAGAGTCGGAAACAGTGCCGAAAGTGTCGCTGATCTCCGCCGCAACCGCCGAGCCTGCGACGCGCGGCGCGGAAATGGTGGGACGGTCAAGCCGCCAGGGTTTTATCTGGCCGGTGAAGGGGCAGGTCATTTCCAGCTATGGCCCGAAAACAGGCGGGCTTTACAATGACGGCATCAATATCGCGGCGCCGCGCGGCACGCCCGTCAAGGCAGCGTCATCGGGCACCGTCGCCTATGTCGGCGAGATGCGCAGCTACGGCAACCTTGTGCTGATCCGCCACAACAACGGCATGATTACGGCCTATGCGCATCTCAACAACATCGCTGTCAAATCGGGGGCGAAGGTGATGCAGGGGCAGGTGATCGGTTCCGTCGGTTCCAGCGGCACGGTCATGAACGCGCAATTGCATTTCGAGGTCCGGCGCGGCAAAAAGACGCTCGATCCGAAGCAATATCTCGGCTGATTTTAATGTGATTATTTGGGTGCTGGCGCTTGGTTAGGCACAGGCGATTGTTCCGGTGCCGGCTGTGCAGCTGCGGCCCGGGCGGGCTCGAACTGGCCGGTTTTAACGTCATAACGGAATTCAAGCGAAGCGTTGACACCGTAGGCGCCCGGCAAAACCACCGAGGTTGCGGTGCCGCTGGTCACGACGCTGATCGGGTCTGCCGCGTTCACCTGCAGCACATTGCGGAAGTCTTTGCCGTCGCGCAGGAAAACCGATAGCGGGCATCCTTCGTAGGAACACAGCACGGGCGTTGTGACATGCACGAACAGCATTTCGCGGCCGTTCGCCTTGTCGGTGTATTTCGCGATCTCGACGAAAGCGGGATTATCGCCGCCTTGCTGCGCGTCATATTCTTTCAGCTCGGCGGGCAGTTTCGCCAAAGCGGGATATTGCTTCGCCAGCGCTTCTACATCTGTCACGCGCGTAAAGGAAATTTCGGTTGCAACGCGGCCTGCCTCGGTTTCAGCAGCAGGTGCTGTGCGCGTGACGGCGGCTGCGGGAGGGGTGACTGGGTTCTGTGCATAGGCCTGGATCATGGGCGTAATCGCGCCGATCGTTATCACAGCCGCGATGGTCGCGCGCGCTGCCGCTTTGCGGAACGATTTCATGAGGTCTTTTGCTTGCATGGCCACCCGCCAGAGAAATTTAATTATATCCATAATAGCACGAGCCTCCGGCTGCAACAAGGGATTTTGAGATCCAAAGGATAATGGCATTTCCCTGAAGAATAAAGGGAAATGCCATTATGCCTTAAGTCGCGTGGCCAAGACGTTATTTGACCGGGAGCAGCTCGCTGCGATCCTGAGCGCCTTGACCGCCTTCATTCATTTTCATCGACGCACGCGCAGCCATCAGCACGTTGATCTGCTCCTGCAGGGTGTAAATGTCCTGCAACTGCATGGTGATGTAAGCCTTGACCGATGCGCGTTCCTGCTGGAGCGCGCCGATCTCGGCCTGCATGCGGGTGTAGTAGTCGGGGTCGAGGAAGCGTTCCTTCGTCATCGCCAGCATGATCTCGTTATAGCTGGGGTTGTCGGAGATGTTCGCGGGGTCGACGCCCGCGCGTTCGCGGATTTCGCGGATCGTCTGGCCGACGGGCTTCGGCGGCGGCGGGGGCGTACCCGTCGCTGCGGAAGAGCCCGGCAGGCCGGAGCCGCACTGCGCACCACCGAAGGGCAGGTCGTAGCCGCCCATTTTATTCATGTATTCGGTGATCAGCGTACCGGAACCGTCGCAGGGAATGCCGCCGCAATGGCGGACAGAACCCGGGCAGGTGCCGCAACCGAGGAAGCAATGAACGCCGCCAGCGCCCAAAAGGTGGGCCGCAGCGAGCAAGCCCGACGGGGTCACCAATATGCCCCTTTGCGTCGTGCAGGCCATCGCGCGACACGAAGCGTTGATATAGCCCCATGTCCGCTGGTGATAGCGCGTCACGGCGGAAGTCTGGCATGCCTGGTTCGCCAAGAAGGCAGTCATGGACGAACCGCAGGGGCAGCTTGCGCCAGCAACCCAGTTATAGTTAGGCTGACGGTAGTTGTTGGGCGCGCGGCTTTGCGAGCCAGAACCGCTGGAGATGCAACCCGCTTCGATCAGCGCCACGCGACCCATCTGGTACAGACCGCAATAGCCGATGTCGTTGCAAACGCCGATCCTG
>JAQSWE010000135.1 GCA_029266795.1 Alphaproteobacteria bacterium
GGTGGAGGCGATTAGCTTGCGCTCGACCTGCTGTTTCTCCTCGGCGATCTCGGCCGATTTCTGTTTCTGCGCGCCGATTTCAGCTTTCACGTTCTGGTGCTGCTGATCGAGCGATGCCAGTTGTGTGCGTGCGGCGGTGTCGTTGCTTTCGGCTTTCGCTTCGACGGCGTCGAACAGCGCGTCCTTGTCTTTTGCGTCGTCGGTCGTGTTCGCGCCTTCGTAATCATCGCCCGAGATTTCCGCGAGTTCGCGGTCGAGCGGCGCGAGCGAGGCCTTTTCAACTTCTTTCACTTCAACCGCGGGCATCTTGCCAGGCGCGGAGATGTTGCCGACGAGCGACTGCGAGCAGTCGATCAGCTGGCGGTAGGATTGCGCGAATTTGTTGAGCGAGAATTCAACGTTCAGCGCGGGCAGGCCGACGCCGAGCGCCGCATTGCCTTTCAGCGCGTCATAGAACGCCTTGTTCTGGCCCACTTGCACGACGACAGAACGCTCCGACGTTGCGCGGCCGGGATATGTCCCCGCCTTGCTGCCATTGGTTTTCAGCGCGACCTGGTACACATCGCCCGGCGTGAATTTCGCATCGGTCACATCGACTGCAACCGAACCGTAACCTTCGGGGCTGAGCGCGAAAGCGAGGCCGAAGTTTTTGTCGAACTTGTTGACCATGGCGCAGAAGCTCTGGCCTTCCGGATCGACGATGCCGACTTTCCATTTATCCAGCTGCTTGAGCGAGCCGAGGCTGGCCGGGGTGATCGCCTGTGACGATGTTGCAACAGTGACGAGTGCAGTCAGGGATACCGTCGCAAGGGCATGGAAAACGGAGCGGCGCATTGTTCACCTCGTAAAGGGAGTAGCGTTTGAAATAATTGTAAATTCTGAGCCACCATAATAGGGATTCGCGTCTTTTTTTCCAGTCCCTTTTTGCGTATTGTAAGGCGTTGATAAGGTTAGGTTATGAAAATCTGGTTTCTTTTTCTTGCGCATTATGTATAAATTCCGGAAGTTTTGTTTCTGACCCGAACGAGTGTTCAAACCGCATGGCCGCCCCCGCTTTCAATACCGTCGCCGCGCCCAAGACCTTCGCCGCCACCCTGTTCTTCTCGGGCGTCGTGCAGGGCGATGTGGCGCTTGTGCGGGATGTGCTGGCATCGAACCCCGACGCCGTGCGCTGGGCGAAGCCGGTCAAGGAAAACGACAAGCCTTTCGCGACCAACGAAACCGGCCTGATGCTGGCAGCACAGGAAGGCCATGTCGAAGTGATGCGGGTATTGATAGATGCGGGCGCAGAGCTGAATGCGCGCCAGAGCCGCCGCTGGACGCCCCTGATGTATGCAGCGGAGCGCAGCCGCGCTGACGCGGTAGGCCTGCTGCTGGCAAAAGGGGCGAATACGGCATTGAAGAACGAAGGCGGCGATACGGCAGCCACTATGGCGGCGCAGCGTCAGGATTTCGCCCTCGCCCGTCAAATTAATAATGCCTTGAAAGATCACGGCCTGACCTTTTTCCAAAAGGGGCAGCAGGCGAGTGTCGCGCCCCCCACCGCCAGATGGAAAAAGAAGCCTTAAATTAGTTGCCAACCATCCCGAACATATAGAGCAGGATGATGACGGGGATCGGAATCCCGACGAGCCAGAGAAGAATTGCTTTCATGTTGTGTCTCCTTGCAGGGTTCTAAGTCTTGAACCTTCCAATGCTTATGGTACCCCATGCGTTCCCTTGTTTACTAAAGGCCCTGAATTAGCTAGGCTATTCCCCATGACAAACACACCCGCACAGCCCGTTAAAAAACTGTTTCCCGAGAGCATGCTCTACATGTGGCGTGGCATTATCCTGATGGCCCATGCCGATGGCGTGGTGCATGACAAGGAACGCCACCTCTTCGACCGCATCTTCGCCAAGATCATCAAGGCCTATGACGCGACGCCGGAACAGATGCAGCTTCTCGCCCGCGACCTGACCGAGCAGCAGGATTTCGACGAGATCATGCGCCATGTGACGGAGCCGGAGCACAAGGGCATCCTTGTGTACTTCGCGCAGGTCGTCGCCTCCATCGACGGCATCCTCGCCTATGACGAGGCCTCCATGATCGGCCGCCTGCAGGGCGCCTTCGGCCTGAAGCCCGACACCGAAGAAGTCATGAAGAAAATCCGCGCCGAGATTTCGGAGCAGATGCAAAAACGCAAATCCGAAGTCGAGACCGCAACGCCGCGCGAACCCATCCAGTACGCGCTCGACGCCCTCCTCTTCCGCCTCGGCATGGAACGGCTGGACTAAATCCATGTCGCTCCGCAAAAGGTTGTCAGACATGTTCGGCGATAAACAGGGCGCGGCCATCAAGCGGGTTTACAAGAAAATTGAATCCGGCGCGGAATGGAAAGACATCAAGGACGATGTGTTTCCTGAAGGCGGCAAAGTCGGCGCGCCGACCTCCGCCGTTGTCCACGCCATCCTGCTGCACAAACGCTTCGACCTGCTGACGCCCGTCGCGGCGGAGGCAGGCGACTGGATCGGCGTGATCGATCTGGTTTACCGCAAGGGTGAATTCGGCAAAGTGCCCGCAACCCGCGCGCAGGAAATCGAAGACATCTATCAGGCCTTGAAAGCCGCGCCGAAACACGGCAAGCAACTTGCCGCGACTTTCGTCGAGACGATCGAGAACTGGTCCTGCCAGCGCGATTTCGAAGCCGGCTATGACTGGGCGAAAACCAAACCCGAATTCGTCCCCGTGCCGCCGCTGGGTCTGGCCTCGCTCGCCGAACGCCCCATAGACGGCAATCCGCTCGCCATGAAAATCCTCGCCACCCCCGCCGACATCCAGCGCGCCATCGAAGCCGCCGAATGGGTCGAAAGCGGCCACGACCGCGACGACGCCATCGCGAACCTGAAAGACTGGCGCGAGAAACTGGCCAAGAACCCGCCGAAGCCGACCGGGCCGGTGTTTTAATCCGCCCCTGTCACCCCGGCGAAGGCCGGGGTCCACGGACTTCCGCGCTATTTCAATACCGTCAGCCGACTGTTAACACCCGCATTTTCCGCCCCACGATACCGGCCGTCGCCGGTATGACAGCGTTTGTGTTTGACTTTCATGCGTCAAACGCCTAAAAACAAAATTGCGCCGATTTGAATGCTGACAGCTTGCGGGCGCTTTATAAATACAGCTAAAGCGTTGGCGGACTGGTTCCGCCCTCGTGCTACACGTCGGCGGTTTTTTTTATTCCTTAAGGAGGAATAACCATGTCCTACACCTATACCGGCACTGCCCCCACCAATTACGACCTGAACACCGACACCGTCTGGACGCGCCGCAGCGACGCCAGCGCCACGCCCGGCTTTGAATCCATCGCCCTGTTCCGCGCGGCGAAGGACGGCGACGCCACCAAAATCCGCGTACTGGTTGAATCCGGCGCCGACGCCGAAACCGCCGACGAAAACGGCTGGACGCCCCTCTTCTGGGCGATCAAGAACCGTCATGTAAAAGCGGTGGCGGAGCTGATTATTTCGGGCGCGTCGATCAACGCCGAGAGCCGCAACGGATTAACGCCTCTGTCGCTCGCGGTCAAAGTTGGGAGCCCGCTTATCATTAGCCTGATATCGCAGACAGGGGCTAAGTAGCCACGTCATTCTCGCGGAAATTCATAAGCCTGCGCATATGCGTTCCGCCGGTGGATTCCCGCCTGCGCGGGCATGACATAAGTATTTATGGCGTTCGGGGGGCGAAATAAACTTGTTATTTTAACAAGTCATTGAGAACTGAATTCTGAGAAGACCTTGTAAGGTTAATAAATTCAGATCGCTCTTTTGAGACATATGGCCTGCCACCCGAATGTGTAAGCGAATGGAGAATTAGAGATACAAAACTAAAACACCACTCGCTAGGAACTTGCAAATGGGAAACCTGCACAGATTTAACCTCGTGGGTGGCATCTGGGTGTGCAAGATAACCATCTCTAATATTTTTCAATTCCTCAATGGCTGATTTATTTTCTACTGTGAATGCCTCATATTCTTCCAACAACTTTTCAGCGATGAATTTAGATCTATTGTGTTCAGGAACAACTAGCGCGGGGCTGATCTTTAATAAATATTGGCAATCCGCTCTTATAATTTGGTCTTCTCGAAGGAAGAAATTTTTCTTAGAAGGCGCAACATTTTTAATGTACTTGAGTATTGAATAGATACTGTATTGCTTTCTTCGATCTCTATCATTTTCCTCCAGCATAACACACAGTTCTATAACAAGAGTCCGAACCATTAACCGACGATAATCATCAAAAAATTCTTTATGCGGCTCTCTGTTATTTATCCATTTATTGATATCTGTCCCGCGGTCGTTAAAGGTGACGGATAAAATCGTATTAAGATGGAAAGCGTAATAAGCTCGATTATACAAAGACAATGCATTAGAAATTAATTTCTGGTCGGACATAAGTGACCTAATTCTTCAGTTAAAATGAAGTATTTAGATTGTCTGAAATTCTAGCTTCCCGCCCCAAAACTTTTCAATCAACGGCAGCGCTTCGGCGGAGTAGCCGGTCGACAGGAACACCCGCTTGCCGCCGGAGGTCACGTTATATTCCGGATGTTTTTGCAAATATCCCTTCAGCGCGGCGGCGGTGGCTTCCGGCTGGTGGATGATCGGCACATCGGGCGGGAGCTGTTCGGCGAACAGGTCGGCGACCAGCGGATAATGCGTACAGCCGAGAATGACCGATGACGGCGCATGGCCGCCGAGCTCACGGTCCTCCAGCTCCTTCACGAATTTCTGTACCATGGCGCGGAGCGTCTCGCGCGGCGCGCCGGCCTCGATTGCACCCGCGAGTTCCGGGCAGGCCTGCTGCACGACGCGGATATCGGGGCGGCGCTTGCGGATCTCGAAAGGGTAATTGCCGGTATCGACGGTGCGGGCGGTCGCGAAGACGGCAATCGTGCCGCCGCCCTCCTCCTTCGCCGCGTCATGCCAGCTGACGCCTGTCGCCGCCTCGATCGTCGGCACGACAATGCCGATGGCATTGCGTTTGATGCCGTCCTGCTTCATGCGTACGGGCAGCCATTGCTGCTGTATCCAGCGCAGCGCGACGACCGAGGCTGTGTTGCAGGCGACAATCACCAGCGTCGCCCCTTGCGCAAACAACGCCTCCAGCCCCGCGCAGGTGAGCGTCAAGACTTCAATCGGCGGGCGTGTGCCATAGGGCGCATTTTTGTTGTCGCCCAGATAAACGAAATCCTGCTCCGGCAGCGCATCGATCAGCGCGCGGTGAATCGTCAGCCCGCCAAAGCCGCTGTCAAAAACGCCGATCATGTGAAGTTCCTGTTCATGGGATTAGTTTAGGCTGTCGCGCCGCTTTTTGCCACCAGAACGTCGCCCCCTCTCCCGCACGCGGGAGAGGGGATTTTCTTGATCGCCGCCCTTCCTTTTCCTATCCTGACAATCATGACCCTCGACCCTAAGGAACAACGTCTCAAAGCCCTCAACCGCCGCTTCCGCAGCGTCGGCGCGCGGCAGGATTTTATCGCGGGCATCCGCCGCCATTCCCGCGATCCGAAGGCATGGGTGCTGGCTTTCCTCTGCATTGCGGCCCTCGCCGCGATTGGCATGGCTTTCTGAGCCGCTTGCCCGCTGCACCATCGTTTGCTATAACTCGGCCATTGCCCCATCAAAGGATTTAAGCACCATGACCAAACCCGCCCGCCCCGAACGCTGGATTTTCATGATCGACCGCGACGCGACGCAGGCGCAGACGGATGCCTTCGGCAAAAAGCTGGAGACGCTGGGCGCATCAGAGGGCGTGAAAGTGGTCGATAACTTCCCCGGCACGTTGCTGGTGCAGTGCAAGGAATCCTTCGCCCGCGCTGCGCAAAAACAATTCGCGAGCGAGCTAAAAAGCGTCCACGCCGAAACCTTCGCGAAACTGCCCGACACCCGCCCCAAACTCCGCAAGCCGCCGACGCCTTAAGTGACGGCAAACGCCGCCATCATCGACTGGGCGCGGCAGGTCATCGGCCAGCCCGATGCTGCCGCCGATATCATCGTCGAAACGCCGTGGAGCCGTGTGCTGAAAATATCGGGCGGTGGTAAAAACTATTACCTGAAGCAGCCTGCCGCCGGATTGTTTATCGAGGCGGAGGTCATTTCAATATGCCGCGCACTCTGCGGCTTCACCGATATTCCCGAGATCATCGCGCAGGACGAGCCCCTCCATTGCTTCCTGATGAGCGATTGCGGCGACAAGGCGCTGCGCACGATCTTCGACGGCAAACTGGATGCCGCATTGATGGCGGCAGGCATCCGCGTCTACACAAATTTCCAGCGCGCGACCGCGCCGCATGTTGATGCCTTCCTGTCGGCGGGCGTGCCGGACTGGCGGCTCGATATCTTGCCGCGCCTTTACGACGCGCTCGTGCGCGACGATGATTTCATGGCCGCGCAGAACCTTGATCCCGATCAGCTGAAATCCGCGCGGGATTATTCGGAGCGTGTTGGCGCCGCCAGCGCCGCGCTTCCGGGTTATGGCGTGCCTGAATGCCTGAACCATTCCGATTTCCACGACAACAACCTGGTGCTGGATGATGTGGGCGGGAAGATCAGCATTATCGACCTCGGCGAAAGCGCGGTCGACCATCCGTTCCTCTCGCTCGCCTGGCTGATGCGCCGCACAGGCTTCCGTTATCTGCTAACGCCGGATGGCGCGGATTACAAAATTCTGTTCGATGCCTGCTTCGGCGGCTGGGGGTTGTCGGGCGATGAAGTGCAGGCGGCCTTCGCTCACGCCAACACCCTCCTCCCCGCCTACGGGATCCTCACCCACCTGCGGCTCATGCAATCCGCTGGCAAGACAATCGACGATGTACCGCGCATGAAAGGCCGATTGCGCGAACTTTTCCTGCTTGTAACCCATTGATTTCATTGGGTCGAAAAAATCCAAATCGCAAA
>JAQSWE010000136.1 GCA_029266795.1 Alphaproteobacteria bacterium
AAGCCAAAACCGGCCAGAACCCCGGCAAAACCCCCGCGCCCGAACATGCGGCCGAAGACCCCAAAGACGCCGACCGCAAGGCGCGCAATGCGCCCGCCCAGCTGAAATACAAGAAAAGCAACAACCCCTTCGCGACGAAAAAACCGCTGTCGAACAACAAGGTATCATTCGGCGAAGCGCCCAAGATCACCTACAAGCCCGGCTATACCGGCGAGGAATTTCCGCTGACCGTCGACCAGTTAAAACTGCTCTCGACCCTCAGCGCGAATGGCATGGACTTCAACCGGTTGAACGCCAAGACCGAAGCGCGCGTCGGCCTGCCGCCCGGCACCTCGAAAATGCTGAACGCGCTGAAGACGCCGCGCATTGACGGCATGCTACCGCCTGAATTCGCCACCAAAGCAACCGTCGATGCTGTTATGGAGATTGTCGCGGGACGCGAGGGCGAAGACCGCCGCAAGGCAGCGGCCGCCGCCTATGACAGATTGTCTGTAATGGCGGACGGTTTCCGCACCCTGAATTCCGCGCCCTCCACGCTCTACGTGAAAATGGGCGCGTCGGATGCCTATATCAAGGAACGCGGTGAAGGCTATAACAAGTCGCTCGACCGCCTGCAGGAAGCGATGGAAGCCCTGCAAAAAATCAAGAGAGGGGATTAACACGACATGACGTTTCTGCACGCAAAATTCTGCATGCCCGCGCTGGCGATTGCGCTGTTCATGATGCCGGCCGCGTCTTTCGCGCAAGGCTATGACGGCGTCATGGGCGCGCAGCCCAATTACAAGGGCGGCAATGCCACCGGCGGGCTCGACGAAAACACCGGCGAAACACAGGATGTCGAGGGCGAAGCAGCCGAGAACGGCGTCGGCGGTTTTGGCGGCGGTACGGGCTTCGACGAGATGTATGCGGGCGCCGAAGGCGCTGGCAAAGACCTTTATTCCTATGTCGGCAACGAAAAATCAAACCCGTCAAACAAGCGCGACAAGGCGGCGGCGGAGTCGCGCAAGAAGCGCGACGACATGGTGGCCAAGATGAAGGCGAATTCGGAGAAGCTGCTGAAGCAGCAAAAGGAACGCGCCTGGAAAGCGGCGCATCGCGGGCAGGAATATCCCGGCGAAGAAGAAACCTCGGATGACGAGGCGGGCTATGGCGACGATGGCAGCGATGGCGGCGACGCAATGTTCGGCAAGGAAAACGGCGGCGGCGATCCCTTCGGCGATGGCGGGGATGCAGGCGGGGGCGATTCCGGCGACAGCAGCGATGGTGGCGGCGAGAGCAGCGACTACTAAGCCGCGACGCGTATCCTAAAAATCAGCTGATTATTTTTTTGCAAAATTGCAGGGCGTGCAGCGCGACTATTTTTTTGCGAAGTTGCAGGGCGTGCAACGCACGACTTCGTCGTCTTTTGTTTCATAGAACATGATGACGCCGCGCTCGATCGCCTCGTCGAGGTAATCCTTGCGCAAATCCTTCAGCACAGCGGAATTGCCGGCGGCGGTAATCAGCACATCGCGCGGGCTGTCGGTCGAGACGCGGAACTGCACGGGAATTTCGACGCCGCAGTCGAAGACCTTCGTCTTTGGCACAAGGATGGTCACGCCGGTGCGCGCGCCGAAGACAACTTCGTATTTTTTAATGATTTCAGCGTCTTGAACAGCCATACGACCCTCTTTTACCCCTATACTGTACCTGAGTCTGTCTTAACAAATAGTTTTCGGGTAAGCTTTGCCCATGGAAATTTCCGGCAAAATCATGCTGATGGGCCTCGCCCCGCCCCTTGCTGCTGCCATTACCGAGCAGCTGGCGGGCAGTGATGTGCTGACGGATAATCCCGCGGATGCGATGCTGATTATCTGCAGCGACAAGGTCACGGTGGAGCACCGCGCGGCTGTCCCCGTGCTGCCGCTGCGTCAGGACAAGCCGCTGCGCCTTGGTGCGCTGTTGCGGCAGGCGCGGCAGATGCTGGAGGAACCGGCGCTCTACCTCGACGCCTTCACGATCGGCCCCTATGACTTCAGCCCGCAGGAAAAGACGCTCGCGAAATCGGGGCAGGACGATATTCAACTGACCGACAAGGAAGTTGATATCCTCGTCCACCTTGCGCGGCAATCGCCAGCTGCCGTCATGCGCGAAGATTTGCTGAAGGATGTGTGGAAGTATCAGGAAGGCGTCGACACGCATACGCTGGAGACGCATATCTACCGCCTGCGCCAGAAAATGGAAGCGGTTGCGGATGCGCCGCAAATCCTCGTGACCGACGGGCGTGGCTACAAGCTCACTCTCTAAAAAACGATAATCAGGATTTGCGGACGGCAGGCGGCTCGGTGACGGGTTCGGCCTGTTGCGCATAGGCCTCGGGCGACAGCGCGAAGCCGCCGGGGGGCGGTTCTGCTTCGGCGAACATCGGGCGGGGTGCGGGCGGCGTCGCGCCGCGGGCCCATGACGGCAGCACGCCGGTATAGCCCATTTCCATGACGTCCATCACTTTCGTGAGGTAGCCCTTCGACTGCTGCAGGTCTTCCATCTTCACGCCGGAAAAGCCGCGCTGGCCATAGCCGCCACCCGCCATGTTGGGGACGTAGAGCAGGATTGTCGTCAGGCGCTGGTGTTCCTGCAGCGCGGTTGCATGCTGCGTCACATCGGCGATGTCGCGGTACCAGACGCGGCCACGGCGGCGGTTCAGGTACCAGTGGAAATACTGGAAGTCGAGATATTCGTCGTAGAAGTTATACAGCGTGCGCTGGAAAGCGCGCTTCTTCAATTCGTAATACAGCGGCGGCATTCCCGCGAGGCTGAGCACCAGATAAAAGCCGAACACGACGGCGGGCGTAATAAAATTCGAGAGGCCGAGCAGGATCAGCAGCAGGTAGGTGAAAAGCCCGCCAATGCCCGTCACGAGGACAAAGCCGACAGCCGTCACCATCAGCGACTGGACCATGGTAAGGCCAGGGTCGAATTGCGGGCGGATGGAGAGGATAGGGCGCTTTTTTTCCATGCGCCAGTATCCTACTCCCCGCCTGAATTCTCAATACCTTCTTTGGCGGGATGGCGGTGGGGCGGGTTATATTTTCATAGGCAGGCGGTCGTTATTTACGCCCGTATTCATGACGATATTCATGACCGGGCGATCATGAAATGCCATATTTTCGTAAGTGGGAAAATCCTAGCGGACGGAGCCGAAAAAGGATGCCGCCTCGCGGATGGCATCGGCCACGGCCTGGCCGCCGCGGACGGGCAGGTTCTGCAGCCCGTACTGTTCTATCGCCAGCAGCTTGCGCAACAGTTCCTGTGCCTGCGGCTGGAGGCTCGCCTCCTCCTGCACCAGCGCGCGCACCGCGCCGATGGAGAGGAGGACGAGGTCATCCGATTCAGCCTCAAGCGCGGTATCTTGTTGCGCGGGCGCCTTGCGGTTCTGGCCGCCCTCGAAGCCGCCCCTTCCCCCTTGGGAGGACGGGCCGAGCATTGCGCCGATTTTGGAGAACATGCCGGATGCCCCTTAACGCTTCAGGTTCATGAGGTCGTCACGCTGGGCGTCGCGGGATTCCTGGCTGCCCTCTTCCCAGAGCAGCGTGCAGGGCTGGTTCTTGCGGCATTTATAGACGCCGATATTCGTGACCTGGCCGGAGATCAGCGTGTACTGCTTGCCGTCAAGCTCGACCGGCATCGCGTTTTTGTCGGCGAAGGTCGGCTTGATATAGAGCAGCACGACCGCTTTGCGCTGCGCGCCGCGGAGCGCATTTTCGACGTCTTTTTGCGCAGGTCCGGTGATGGGCAGGAATTGACGGTCCATTAAGCCTTGCGGAATGATCGCGTAATTGCGGCCCGCATAAGTGAAGGGCAGATAGGTTTCCTCGGTGAAGTTCTTGACGACGTAGCCCTGGTTTTCCTTGCTGTAGGCAGAAAAAATGGCGGGCACGAAGGGAACAGGGATGGATTCGTTCAGCGTCTGCAACTGGTATTTCTGGCGCAATTCGGCCTGCTTGTTCTCGACGCAGGTGATGCGGCCGGTCTGCGTTTTTTCCGCTTGGCATTCGGGCGAGAGTTTCGCCCATTGCTCGAAATTGGGCGCTTGTCCCGTCAGCTTGTGAAAGATCGTCGCGACTTCGACATGCGAAGCGAAATCGGGGAAGCCCTGCTGGCCGACGGGCGGCGCTGCGCTCACGGCATCATCGGGATCATCTGCGGCCGCTGCTTCCTGCGCGCCTGCGGGCATTGTGAAAGCGCCCAGAAGAAGGAAAAAACAAAAACCGAAAACGGCGATATTTTTGATACTTTTCATGGCTATACCTTGGTCCCCCATCAGAATATAATATAACATGAAACGGTTTAAAAACGAATAACCTGCGGGAATAGCTGGATTTATGGTGAAAAAAGGCAAAAGCGGGGAGGATGAGGAGCTGTGGCAGCGCGTGGCGGCCTCCGTCCGGCCCCTGCGCAAAAAGCCCGTCACACCGAAGGCGGAACTGCCAAAAGCCAAACCATCCCGCGCGAAAATCCCTGTGAAAACGCCGGAAATCGCGCCTGCCCCGTTACGCGCACCGCGCAACATGCCGCTGCCGCCCGCGCCGGTAAAAGCCTTCGACAAGGGCGAAGAACAGAAACTGCGCAAAGGCCCCGACAGCCTCGACGGTCGCATCGACCTGCACGGGATGACGCAAGCCGAGGCCTATGCCGCGCTGCACCGATTCATCCGCGCATCGGCAAAGGCGGGGCGGCGCACGCTGCTGGTGATTACCGGCAAGGGGCGTGTGGGCGGCGGGGTATTAAGAAGACAGTTGCCGCTATGGCTGGAGGATGGCGAATTGCGCGGGCTGGTGCTGGCCTTCACGCCTGCCAAGCAAAAAGACGGCGGCGACGGCGCGTTTTATATCAAGCTGAGAAAAGACAAAAAGCCTTAAGCCGGTTTCGCGGCTGGCACGCGCGCCGGTCTCGAATTTTCCAGCGTGCGTGGCGCGCCCTTCAATTCCACCAGTTTATCAAACGCGTTTTTCAGCGCATCGGCGTCATAGGCGTCAAAGCCGTAGGACCCCAGCGCGGCTTCGGCTTTGCCGGTAAAAATTTCCGTCACGCGGCGGGATTCGAAATTGAAGACGAGGCGCAAGGATTCGCCCGCGCCGAGATCCTTCACCTCGACCAGCGTCTGCGCATCCGATTTGTAAAATCCGGCGGCGGGGCGCGCGGCGTCATTGGCGGCGGGATTAGCATTTTCAACGGCGGCGCGCACAAGGCTGGCGCCCGTTTCATGCTGCGGCGGGAAGGGCATATCCATGCCCATGGATTTCGTGGATGGCACGATCAGCCCGCCGCCCGTCACCTTTTCATCAAAGCCGTTGCCCGCGAGCGATCCGGTAAGTTCACGCGGGAAATCATCGCCGATATTCGCCTGCGCGAGCGCGACATCCGATCCGGGGGTGAGTTTGTAGGTGACGCCCTTATCCGCGCCCATCGAAAATTCGACCGCGAATTCGACGGAAGCCTGACGCATGTCTTTCGGGATGCCGTCGCTGTCGGTCACGATTTTGTAGAGCGTCGCGCCCAAGACCATGCCGCCGGTCGCGTAACTCATCGCGGTTTCTTCGGCGAAGGCGTAAATCGTTTCATTCGGTTTCAGCGTCCCTGCGCCGACCGGCGTTGCGACGGTGACTTTTTTGGTGGGGCGGCCATCTTCGATGCGCAGCGCGTATTGGCGCGAGCCGGTGGCATCGAGCAGGAATTTGTAACCAACCGCAGATGGGGAATCCGTCGATGCCATGCCAGACCTCTTGATTTGTGATTTACATAAGATAAAGGTCAGGCGGAAATCTGTCAAGGAAACGGGTTTTTGCGCGTCAATTCACCAGCCGCATCAGCCGCTTACGCATCAATAATTGCGTTAAACGCATTTTCGTGTTACCGTTAAGAGGATAAACGGTTATTGAACATGGTGAAGAGAACTAAAAAACCGGCAGCCCGCCAGCGGTCAGGGCGTCGTGGATTTGCCGGGCAGCCCGAAGGTGGCGGGCTTCGGCACCACCGATTTGCCGCGCAAGGGCAGGTCGATGCCGGAGGGGCTCGCGCCCATCTCGATCATTTTTGCCCGCGCGGATTCCAGCGCCTGCTGGCCGTAATCGTCGAAGCTGTAATCCTTCACGATCACTTGTTTCGGGTTCGGCAGTTCCAGCAGCTCCGTCACATGGCGCGACGCGAAGTTGAACAGGATGCGCAAACTGCCGGTGTTATCGGGGAAGAGTTTTGTTTCCTGCAGCGTTTCGTTATCGAGCACATGATAGCGCCCGAATTCCCAATGGATCTTGCGCAGGTCTTCATGCAGCTTGATCTTGCGGTCGGCCTTCGCCTTGTTGACCCACATCTCCACATTCAGCAAACCGTTCTGCCCGAATTTCGCGAAGAGGCGGCCGATATCGCTGCGGCCCTGTTCCACGACGGTATAGAAAAGCACGCCGTTGTTGTCGATGTTCGGGTCAGCGCCTTGGCGGAACAGGTATTCCGTCGTGGCAAGATTTCCCTCGAAGCGCAGGCCGGCGACGAGGTTCATGGGTTTTGACGCAGGGGCGAGGGCATTGTTGACATTGATCGTCGTGCCGAACAGCAGCGCCTGCGTGCGGATGAGTTCAAGATCGTCGGGCTTGCCGAAGGATGCCTTGGCGTTGAAAATTTCCTGCCAGCTGATGATTTTACGCTCCGCCAACAATACCAGCGCTTCGGTATCCAGCTGGCCATAGGTGTAATGCGTACGGTTGCTGCCCCATTGCATCTGCTGCATCTGGCTAATCAGCTTGCGCGGCGCGTCGATCGCAAGGTCGCGCTGCGTCTGCGCATCGCGCTCGGTCAGCGTGGCGGAGGGCAGGCGGCGCGCGGAGTCAAAATCGATCGTCGCCATCACGCCGTTCATGTCGGCAGCGCAAAGCTTCCAGA
>JAQSWE010000137.1 GCA_029266795.1 Alphaproteobacteria bacterium
GGTGATGCGGTCGGTGCCGAGACCTTCGATCTCCGCACCCCTTTTAATCAGGCATTCGCCGAGGTCGACGATTTCGGGTTCGCGCGCGGCGTTGGTCAGCACGGTCGTGCCTTTTGCGAGTGCTGCCGCCATCATCAGGTTCTCCGTCGCACCGACGGAAACTTTCGTGAAGTGGATGGGCGCACCGACCAGACCATGGGGCGCTTTGGCGAGGATGTAACCTTCGTTCAATTCGATTTCTGCGCCAAGGCGTTTCAACCCTTCGATATGCAGGTCGACGGGGCGCGTGCCGATGGCGCAGCCGCCGGGCAGCGAGACTTTCGCAACGCCCATGCGCGCCACCAGCGGGCCGAGGACGAGGATGCTCGCGCGCATCTTGCGCACGAATTCATAGGGCGCTTCGGTCGAGGTGATCTTCGCGCCGTGCAGCGTCAGTTTTTTCGCAACGCCGTCATATTTCGCCGAGACGCCGAGCTCCTCCAGCAATTCGTTGAGCGACAGAACGTCCTGCAATTCCGGCACGCGGTTGAGGACGAGGGGCTGGTCGGTCAGGATGGCGGCCACCATCAGCGGCAGCGCCGCGTTTTTCGCGCCGCTGATCTCGATATCGCCATTCAGCTGCTGGCCGCCCGTGATGCGAATTTTGTCCATGATGGTCCCGTCTTAGCCTCTGTGAATTCCTATCCGCAGTTTTCTCATATCCATGTGCAGATATTCAACAGAACTTAAGGCATTATTGTGGAATTATGTTTACATAACCTAAATATACTACTTAAGGCTTCGGCGCGCGCTTTTCCTGCAGGAATTTTTTGTAGTCGGCGCGGGTGAGGGTGGCGGGCATATGCACGACGCCGGCGCGCTGCTCCATTTCGGGCAGCAGGTCTTTCGCTTCCTTCAGCAGTATCGAATTTGTGCCGTAATGCGCGGCGTTCACCACGATGTCGCGGACGATTTTATGCGCTTCGCCCGCGCGCATTTTCGTGTTCGACATGTCGCGCACGCCCTGTACCCATTCATTTTTGGCGAATTCGGCAAGCACGGTATCGCCGCGCCCAGCCGCCACATCCGCCATCCAACCCATCTGGCGCGTGTAATAATCGTCGCCGGTCGTAGTCTTGTGATTTTTCACGAGCGCGTTTTGCCAGATGCTGACAGTTTCCGTGACGCGGGGGTCATCTGGCGGATAATATTTCAAAAGCGCCATTGCGCTGTTGTAATGCAGGTATGAATCGCGCGCGTCATTGCCGGTCAGCTGTGCGCGGACGAGATTCAGAAGCGTGTCCGATGCGCGGGCGGCAAGGTCGGCGTCTTTCGTTTCTTCCTTCGTGGCGACCGCAAAAATTTCGTCATGGACAACGCGCGTGATGTCATTTGTATCTCTGGCTGCGAAGGCCTTCCCCGCATCGATCATTGCCAGCACTTCGAACGCCGCGTCACGGCTTTCGCCCGCGATATGCGTGTTACGGCGACGCTGGATCAGCCCGTGATACATGTCGAACGCCGCTTTGTTATCAGTTAACTGGCTTGCTGTTTCAAGGTAGATACGCGCGGCAACCTGTTCCGCCGCCGCATTCATGCCTTCACCATTGCTAAAGACTTTCCACGCGATATCGGCTTTCTTCTTGGCGTCGTATTCGCCCTGATGCGCCTCGAGGATATCGGCGAGCGTCGTGATGACAATCTTCGCACTCATGGGATCTGCTTCCCGGAAGCTGTAATACGCGCCGTTGACGACCGCCATCATTTGGTCGAGCACCATTGCGGGCTGCGTCTCTTTCAGTTCCGACAATTTGCCGAGCGCGGCGGCGCGGAAGGCGGCATTCTTGACGTTGTCGATGTTGAATGTCGATTTGTTCTCGAAATCATCCATTGGTGTCAGCGCATCGACGAGGCGTGACCAGCGCGACAGCGCAAGCGGGGAGAGCGGATGACCCTCCGCCATATTGCGCGCGCCAGAGGTGAGGTAGCTCAGCGCCGATGTCGGCTCGCGCGTGACTTCCTGCGCCAGCAAGGCATCCCATTTGTCGAGCATCATGGCGGTGAGGGCGGGCGAAGGTTTTTCCCCCAGCAATTCATGGATCAGGTAAAGCCCATGCTGCGCACCGAGTTTATCGGCGGCGAAATTGACGGTATCCGCCACGACATCTTCTACGTCGGCATTGCCGGGAAATTTTAGCAATTCCTTGAGCGGGATTTTAATGCCGTCATGGTAATTGCGGTTCGCAATCGCCTGACCTAGCTTGCCGTAGATAATTTCGAGGTTGAAATCGTCTTTCATGGAAATGCTCCGCTTCAAAAAAGGTAGCGGAAGATAGCACTGGGGAAATGATTATGTCAATGGGAGGGTTAGCCTGTCGCCGCCAGCTGCTCTTTCATCTTTAAAATGCCCATCTGGCCTTCGGTATATAAGGGCATTAACTCCGTGAATTGCTTGAGAGATGCGAAATGCACGGCCGCGCTCGTCTTGTGACCGCCGCCTTTGACACCCTGATTGAGGCAGAGGATTTCCGCGATCTGCGCGGCATCGGGGTCGCCGTCCGACCGGATGCTCATGGTCACAGTGCCATTGCCCTGCACATACCACGCAAAGGCCATGCCCATGCCGGTGCGGTCGCCCTGTTCGCGTAAGTAATCCGAAATATGGCGGCCGAAATTCTGCACATCGGCGTTGATGGCGGGAATCCAGATCGTCGTTTCACCCGTTTCGTCGTCCGGTATTACGATGCGCGTATACAGCACGTTATCGTTGAGCTTGGCGATGCGGTTGTGCTGGTCCGCAAGGATGCTCTTGCCCGCCTCGACCATGTCCCCGAATTCCATCTGGTCAAGGTCGCTGAAGGCCTGAAACGCATCACCCACGCTGCGCAGGCCTTTTGAATCAATCAGTGCTGCGGCGGCAAGGTCATCCTCCGCCGTGATATCGCGCGCGAGATCCATCTTTTCGATCATTTTCAGGAAGACCGGCTTCTTCACGCCTTCCATCAATTTGTCCCAGACCATGCCCGATGCCGCGGGCGCATGACTGTCGAAATGGAATTGCAGGGCAGGGGCATTGGCGTTCTTCGGCGCTTCGTAATTATCGAGCGCCTCGGCGGCGGATTTATGGTGGTCGATGATCGTAATCGCCTTCAGCATGTCGCCCGACATCAATTCATCCAGAAGCAGGCGCGAGGGCGCGACATCGACGAAATAAAGCTCGGCGTTTTTGGTGATCTCTTTGCGGATCATCGCCTCGGCTTCCGGCGTGTCGTGATGGCCGAGGGGGATATACGACACATGCACCGCATGGTCGGGCCCCCATTTCTTGTCGAAGGCCCATGCCGAGGCAAGGCCGTCGATGCAGCTGGCATGGTAAACGACGATCAGGTGGCGGCGGCCGAAGAGCTTCATATTTCGTATACTCATCAGTTGGTTAGTGAATGTCAATTCGGCGACAACAAGTCTTGACATTTGATATGTCAAATACCATGATATGGCAACTTAAGTTCCCTTGAAAGAGATCGTTTCATGCTCGGCTGGTCGCAGAAAGAAAAAGATTACGCGCTGTATAAGGCGCTCGACGATTTTTCGGCAACCGCGCTGGAAAAAGCGATCAAGTCCGGCGCCGATGTGAACAACCAGCGGTATCGCTCTGGCGTTCCCTTGTTCAAGGCGTTTTCGATTTATGACCGCGACAATGTGGCGGAAGCGGTGCGGATGCTGCTGGATGTCGGCGCGAACCCCAACAAGTTCGATCCCGAAAATACCCAGACCGTCATGCATGCCGCGCTCGACAACACGCGCGCTGGCCTTCCCGTGCTGAAGGCGCTGATCGCAGCGGGCGGGGATATCCATGTCACCGACCATCTGGGCGGCACGCCGCTGTTCAACGCCCTCCGCCGCAAATCCTGGGAGGCGGCGCAGCATCTTATCGACCTCGGCGGCCATAAAACCCATACCAATAATTACAACCAGACGCTTGCAGGGCAGGCGATTGAAAACGATGTGCCGCCGGCGCTGCTGGCACGCCTGTTTGAAACCGGCTTGAATGTGAACGCGCCCAGCTATAACAACCCGCCGCCGCTGGTGATGGCCGCGAAAAAAGGCAATGCTGCCTATATCGGCGTACTGCTGAAACAACCCGGCATTTTGGTCGACTTGCGTGACGGCGACGGTGTCTCCGCGCTGCTGCATGCTGTCATTTCCGGGCGGCAGGATGCCGTCGCCGCGCTGCTGGCAGGCAAGGCATCGCCCGATGTCGCATCCACCAATGGCATAACGCCGCTGTCCTACGCCGCCAGCGCAGGGCATCAGGAAATACTCGAAATGCTGGTCAAGGCGGGCGCGACGCTGGATATAGCCACCAGAGATGGCCGCACCGCGCTGTCGAACGCCGCCGGCAACGGCAATATCCGCATGGTCATCACGCTGCTGAATGCCGCGCAGGAACAGGGTGTGACGCTCAATCTCGCCCCCGCGCTGCATGTGGCGGCGGAAAAGGGCTATGGCCGTGTGCTGGAACTGCTCATCAAGGCGGGCGCGGATGTAAACATCGCCGACGCCGACAGCCGCACCCCGCTCATGAAGGCCGCGACCAGCGACAACACGGAAGCGCTCGATATTCTGCTGAAGGCTGGCGCGAAGCCCGAAACCGCCGACGCGCATGGCATGAGCGCCTATGACCATGCGGTCGCCAATGGTAAATCAAAGTCAAAAAGCTTCCTCGGTAAATACCGCACCACGCTTGCGGCGACAGAACAAAAAGGCGCAGCGCTTGGCGATGATTACCGTTTTACGCGGATTAACGATCACAGCCTGGAAGTCCGCGAAGGCGAGGGGCTGACCATGACTTTCAACTTCTGGACGCAGCAGGTGATCTTCCGCGACACCGAACGCCCCGCGCCCGTGACTGTCCAGAATTTCGATGATGTGCAGCGTCAGGAAGCCATCGTCGAGGCTTTCGAAAAACTAAAATCACTGGGCGGCACCCCGCCCGAGCCGCGCGCGGCGACATTGCAGAAAAAAACCGCCTTGCGCGCATAAAATTTATGATACGGAGACAGCCATGAGCATTTACAACAACCCTTTCAACCCCTACGGCCGTGAAGTCGATAACGTCGTCTTCCTGCAGGTCTTCAACAAAAGCGCGCAGCGCCCGCCCGCGGGCGAACAGTTCGACCGCGAAACGCCCGAATACCAAAGCAATGCCAAGGCGACACTCGCCGTCGGGCTCGCCTTCCGCGCCGCTGCCGAAAAGGCAGGCACACAGACGATGTATCCCATCGGCAATGCCGGCCTGTTCTGGGAAGGCCATGACGAAATCTGCGCCCACAAGGACGACCTGCCCAAGATCATGGAACTGCTCGACACCTTGAAAGCCGACGGCGTGATTGATGCGGTCAAGGAAGTGCCGCGCGAGAAAAGTTTCCACTACGCGCTGTTCAACGCGACGATGAACTGATTAATGAATTGACGGCGGCGGATTGTATTTCTTCGCCGGCGAATTGACCGCGTCGTTCGCGGCTTCCATGCCTGTTGCCGCCTGCGCGGCCTGAATATGCCGCGCGAAATCGAACAGCGACGGGAAATGGATCGCGCCCGCGCCGTCATGCCCGCCGCCGGTTACGCCCATCGTTTTCCGCAGGTTGGCGGCGATTTCGGAGGCGTCGGGGGTGCCGTCGGTGCGGATGCTGGCGGTCACGGTGCCGTTTTTCTGCAGGAACCATGCGAAGGACACATCCGCGCCCTGTTCCTTCGCCGCCTCGATCAGGCGCGCGGAGATATGGCGGCCAAACTGCTTCACATCCGCATTGACCATCAATACCTTTTGCGGCGGCTGCCCGTCGAGCAGTGGCAGCGGCACGATATAGGAATTTTCCAGCACGCGTTTTATCCGGCGATCTTGGTCGCGCACCATTGATCGGCCGCGTTTCGCCATTTCGTTGAAGGTGATGGATGCAAGCCCGCGCAAGGCTGAAAAGGCTTTCCACGGCGTCGAGATGTCGCGCGTGTCTATCATTGCAGCGGCGGCGAAATCATGGGGCGTCAGAAGTCCGCGCGCATCGCCGTCCATTTTATTGATCATGCCTAGCACGGCGGGGATCGGCTCGTGCGGCATCATTTTCTGCCAGACCATCAGCGCAGCCGACTGACGGCGCTCCTCGATCTGGATTTCCAGTTTCGGCTGGTTACCGGTCACGACCGGCAGCGTGTAGCCTTTCAGGTCCTTCGCGGCGCTTTCATGGTGGTCCATCACGCGGATGGATTCCGCTTTCGGCTTGCCGGACGCATCCGGCGTCATCAGCTCGTTGAGGAATTTCGGTGTGGGGGCGACATCGACGAAATAGACTTTTGCATTCTCGCCCAAGGCCGCGCGGATTTTCTCCTCCGCTTTTTCGACGTCGTGATGCGCGTAGGGGATATAGGTCGCGTTGGAATCCTTGTCCTTCATCTTGTCGATGCCATGCGCCTTCGCCACGCCCCACGCACATGCGGCGCCGTCGATGCAATCAGCGTGGTAGACGATGACAAGCCGTTGCTCTGCGGGCGAGGCCATTGGAATCCCTTGTAAGATAGAAGAATTTTAGCATAGCCGATATTAAGGCCGTCTTAATATGAAAATAATATTATCTATATATTTCAAACGTTTATTTAGAAAAAGCAGAATAGAATGCTCATTTAACGGACGCATGCGACTTGTGCCATTCGTTTAGTCTCTTTTCAACAACATCAATTTCTACATCCGTTAAGCGATGCTTCGCATCCTCACGGTCACGCACGAAGTCGTCTTGTGCATCGTTGTTACCCGCCGTTCCCAGCGACAGCCAGAAATAGGCCTCGCTGAAGTTTCGCTTTACACCGAATTTTTCGGCAAGAAAATGGAGGTAGATCTCGCCCAGATGTATTTGCGCCCATTTATAT
>JAQSWE010000138.1 GCA_029266795.1 Alphaproteobacteria bacterium
CGCCATGGTCGTCGTTGGAGTGGTTGGTCGGCTTGGTCAGCGATTTGCCGAGTGCCTGCATCTGGCTCAACACATCGCTCGCGTTGCCGCTGGTGATGATGATGTTGCCGCTCTTCGCCGCGTCGCGGATGGTGTCGTTCTGCATGGCGAGCGTGATGATCTGGTGCGCCATATCTTCCGACAAGCCTTCCTTCGCCAGCTTGTTGAACTGCTGCGCGTAGTTTTCGAAGATCGCCGAACGCTGGGCCGCGATACCTTCGCCGTCCAGCTTCTGCGCTTCCTTGCGGCCTTCGGCCTCGAGGATCATGCGTTTCTTTTCCGCTTCCGCCATGTTCAGCATCGTCTGGCGTTCCATTTCGGAGCCCTTGACGTTGTTATACTTGTTCTGCAGATCCTGCGGCGCATGGGGTTCATCGACGATCACATCAACCAGTTTCATGCCGTAGAGGTCTTCGATTTCCTTGCCGACGTTTTCGCGCACGCGGTCGGAAATGGTCTGGCGGCCTTGGTAGAGTTCCGCGAAATCCATGTTGGAGGTCAGCTGCTTCACGGTGGCGGCGACGCGGGACATGACCTGCTTCAGCGGGTCGTTCGACGCGTAGTGGTATTTTTTCGAGTCATACACTTCGAGGTGCATCTTGATCGGCACGGTCACGAAGATGTTGTCTTTGGTTTTCGTGGCGAGGTTCTCCTGATATTCCTGCAAGGCGGTCGGCACACGCTCGGCGACGGTTTCAAAGGGCCAGGGCTTTTTCAGACGCAGGCCGGGGGTGTTCACGGTCTTGGTGTATTTGCCGAAGCTTTCGATCAGCACTTCCTGCTTTTCGCGGACGTTCATGATCATGCTGGAAAGCCATCCGACGGCAGCGCCGCCACCGGCGATAAGGGCGCCTGCCACGATTACGGTTTCTAAAATCATTCTTCTGTGCTCCTGTTAAATTGTTTTTCGTTTTTTAGTCGCAGCAATACGCAGCCCCGCCTCATGTGAGGGTGGTGAAGATCGTTCCCGTAAAGAAAGTGGGGTGCATATGTCCTACATAACTATGGCATCCCAAAACCGTCAAGTTCGGTTCTGTCGCCATTTTCCTGAAGATGTTTCTATTTTCGATAGTCAGATAGCATCACACTGAAATGCTTGTAAATACGAAGAATTCTTGGACATCTGAATTATTTTAATTTCATTCCCATAATATACTCCAATTGAGTATAATTTTATTGCGCAGAGCTTCCGGAATTTGATTCGTGCCGGTAATCGCCGTATAACTTCCCCATGAAAGCCAAATTGAAAATCGGCACGCGGGGCAGCCCCCTCGCCCTTGCCCAGACCCATCTGCTGATCGCCGCCTTGCAGGCAAAGCACCCGCATCTGAAAGCGGAGGGCGCGGTTGAGATTGTGAAGATTGTGACCAGCGGCGACCGCATTCAGGACCGCCCGTTATCGGAAGTCGGCGGCAAGGGGTTGTTCACCAAGGAGATCGAGGACGCCCTGATCGCGGGCGAAATCGACTGCGCCGTGCATTCGATGAAGGACATGCCGACGCAACTGCCCGACGGCCTTTCCATCCCCTGCCTGCTGCCGCGCGAAGATGTGCGCGACGCGTTCTTTTCCTTGAAGGCCAAATCCATTGCCGAATTGCCGCCGGGGGCGGTCGTCGGCACCTCGAGCCTGCGCCGCCAAGCACTAGTATTGGCGCAGCGCCCCGATTTAAAAGTCGTGACCTTTCGCGGCAATGTCGGGACGCGGCTGAAGAAGCTGGAGGAAGGCGTGGTGGATGCAACGCTGCTAGCCGCTGCGGGATTAAAGCGCTTGGGTCAGGAAAACCTGATCCAGCATTACCTGTCGACCGATGAAATGCTGCCCGCCGTCGCACAAGGCGCGGTCGGCATCGAGGTGCGTAACAACGACCGCGAAACGCAAGCGCTGCTCGCCACCATCCACTGCTACAAAACCGAATTACGCGTGACGGCGGAGCGCGCGTTTCTGGCTGTTATGGACGGGTCGTGCAAAACCCCGCTTGCCGCGCTGCTGCACGAAACCGACCCGCAAGGCCGCGCGAAATTCGAGGCGCTGGCCGCGACGGAAGACGGCAAAAATGTCTGGCGCGTATCGTTCCTAATGAATGTGACGAACCCCGGCGAAGCAAAAACGCTGGGCGAAGCGGCTGGCAAAGATATTTTGAAGCAGCAGGGAAAAGCCTAGCCCGCATCCCACTTCGGCAGCAGTTTCTGTTCGATCGTGCGGCCTTGCATTTGCGTCGCGATACTGATGAGCGTATCCGGCGCGGGCATCCAGACGAGCGGCAGGCCGCGGATATTTTCCCACAGTTTGGTGTAGTGTTCCGCGCCGTCCTTCGGCACGATATCGGGATAGGTGTCGAGGAAGAACTGGATGTCTTTCGGGTTAAATTCGCTCGCGATGCCGAGGACGATGTTATAGCGACCGAGCCAGTCTTCGCCGGGGTCGAGCTTCGCCAGCTGCGGATTGCGCGCGGCGAGCGACAGCAGCACCTCGTCAAACTTTTCGTTCATTTCATCCACCGACAATTCGCCGGCCTGCGCGGCATGGCGCAAAATTTCGCCGTAACCCTGCAATTCGGACGCCTTCAACCCTTCGGGGAGTTTGTAACGCCCCGCAATGCCCCTGAACCCGTGTTCGCGTTCGAGGTCGACCGGCGGCTGATGGAAATGCGGGCGGGGATAGGTGGTGCGGAATTCAGTACTGCCGTCGCAGGACAGCAGCACATGGCAGACGGTATCCTTGTGGCAATAGACGAAGTTCGCCTTTTCCACATAGGCATCCAGCACCCCATGAATTTCGCGAACCAGATCGTCTTTCACTTAAAAGCCCTGCTGCCGGTTTCCAATTGTGTAAATGATAACCATTATTAACATAATTGTGGGGTATAATCAATCAAATGTAGACTCGTTACGCAATGGGTAAGCCCTTTCGCGCGTTTAAAGGAATTGTTGACCATGTCGGTCTATGATCGTCATGATAACAAGGGGATAGATTAAAGGGGATTACAGCCGTGGCCGATACCAGAACACGCCGCATTCTTGTCACACGCCCGCAGCCAGCGGCGGGGGATTTTGCCGACCGCCTGCGCCGCGAAGGCTTTGGCGCGCTGGTCGCGCCGATGACCGAATATGTGGAGCTCGACCACCATATCGGCGATATCAGCCGCTATAACGGTTTCATTTTCACATCGGCGCAGGGCGTGAACATTTTCGCCCGCAGCTTTACCGAACGCTACATCCCCATTTTCGCCGTCGGCGACGCAACCGCGCATACGGCGGAGGCCGCCGGATTCCAGCGCGTCTATTCCGCGCAGGGCGACGCCGCCGCGCTGCAGGAACTGGTCGCGACCGAAAAGGACAGCCTGCACCTGAAAAACATGCTGCATGTCTGCGGCGAAGACACGGCGGAAGATTTCGGCGCGGCGCTGCTGGATATCGGCATCCATGTCACGCGCGTCCCCGTCTACAAGGCGAAATTCGTCGACCGGCTGCCGTCCGAAACCGCGCAGGCCCTGAAGCAGGGCGAGATCACGACGGTCACGCTGCTTTCCGCCCGCACGGCTGAAAACTTCGTCAAACTGGTGCAGGCCGACCCTGCGCTTTCCGGCACCACGACGGGCATCGAAGTCATCTGCCTGTCGGACCGCGTGGCGGAGGCGGCGAAGCCCCTGCCCTGGCGCGTGATGCGCATCGCGGCGTCGCCGCAGCTGGAATCCGTCATGGACCTTTTGCGCGACAAAGACCCCAGCAATACGCCCGCGATGCCGGCGGATGCGGTGATCGAGGCTTTCGGCGGCATCCGGCCGCTCGCGTCAAAGCTCGACATCACGCCCTCCACCGTGCAGGGCTGGAAAGAACGCGGCACCGTGCCGGAGGCGCGGATCGACGCGGTGGTAAAAGCCGCGAAGGAAAACGGGATCGACGCCGCGCGCCTATGGAAACATGAAGGAAGCCCTGCGATGGAAGGCAACGACAACCCCGCAAAAACTACGCAGAAACCGTCCGAAGCGCTGCAGGCGCAGCGGGAGCGCGAACGCCGCCGCGGCGAAGACCGCCGGCAGCGCTACGCGACGCCCGACAACCACGGCAATGTCCGCACGGAATCTTATGCCGGCCCCGACCGCCGTAGCTCGATCGACCGCCGCGCCTTTCAGGAACGGCAGGAACAGCGCCTGCGCGCCGAAAAATGGCGATTCCTCAACCGCTCGGTCGTGATGGGCTCGCTCTTCACGATTTGCGCGCTGTATGGCGCGGGGCTGCTGCTGGCGCCCGAGCTTTTCATGTGGAAAAGCAAATCGACAGAGTTGACGCAGATGCAGTCGAAAATGGACGAGCTGAACAACCGCATCCTCGCCCTGCAAAAAGAACGCATCGCGCAGCAAAAAATCGTCGAGGAAGAACAGCGCTCGCTCGGCCAGCGGCTGAATGACCGCATCGGGCAGGTGGAATCCGCCGTCAACGCCGTGGGCGGGGCCGCGCAAGCTGTGACGTCAACCGCATCGACCGCCGCGAAAACCGTGACCGCCGTTGCGGGCAATACGGAACTGGGGCGCAATGTCGCGGGCTTCCTGAACATGCTGGCGAACCTGAATAAAATGAACAGCTCGCCCGAAGGCCGCAAGGAAACGGGCAAGGCGATGGACAACCTGCAAAGCGTGCTGGCCGGATCGCCGACCGACCCGAATTCGCTGAACGCCGCGATTGCCAATGCGCGCAAGAACGACCCGACGCTGAACAAGCTGATGGGCGGCGTGAGCGCGAAGGATTTGGGTGCCGCAGCCCTGCTGCTGGGCCTGAACGAGTTCCGCAACAACATCAACACCAACCAGTCGTTCGAGCAGGATTTGCTGCTGATGCAAAAATATGCGGGCGACGACCCCGCGATGGTTGAATCGCTGAAGCGCCTCTCCCCCTATGCGAAAAGCGGCGTGCTGAACCGCCAGCAGCTGCAGCAGGAATTCAAAGGTCTGGCATCGGACATCGTGATGGCGAAACTGCAGGGACAGGATGCAAGCGTCCAGCAGGAAGCGATCAAGCGCATGTCGAAACTGGTCAAGGTACGCCGCATCGACGACGTCAAGGGATCGAGCGTCGACGCGGTGGTGGCGCGCGCGCAGATGAAACTGAATGCCAATGACGTGCGCGGCGCGATGCAGGAACTGCAATCGCTGGAAGGCGCGCCCGCAGCAACCGCCGCCCCCTTCATGGAACAGGCGGCGGGCAACGTGCTGGCGGATGACGCATCGGCGCAGCTTTTGGAGACGATTATGTCGCGCCTGCAGGACCCGTCAAATATGAGTCTTGAAGGGCTGCAGGGTCTTGCCAGCGAAGTGACGGGCATGGTGCCGGGGCTGGAAGGCCTGGGCGACGCGCTTGGCATGGGCGGTATCGGCGGCGGCGGTTATGGCGGCACGGGCGCAATACCGCTCGGCAATCAGGGCTTCACCCCCGGCGTCAGCGGCGGGGATGGCGGCGACGGGCTGTTCGGCGGCCAATAAGGAATAGCGAATGCTCCGTGCCATATGGTTTCTCCTGAAAGTGTCGGCTGTTACCGCGCTTGCCGTCTGGCTGGTGCAATCGCCGGGGCATGTCGAAATCGTCTGGCGCGGATATTTGATCGAGACGACAGCTTCCGTGCTCGTCATCGCACTCGCGCTCATCATTGCACTGTGGACGGGGCTGTATCGCGTCTGGCGCGCCTTTGTCAGCGTGCCGCTGACGTTCCGCCGCTATAAAGTTTCCAATGACCGTGAAAAAGGCTATCGCGCCGTGACCGAAGGGCTGGTGGCCGTTGCCGCCGGTGACGGTCAGGCGGCGGAGAAATTTGCCAAACGCGCGGAGCAGATGATTCCCGGCACGCCGCTCACGCGCCTGCTGACCGCACAGACTGCGCTGCTGAACGGCAATGCGCCGAAAGCGCGCCGCGAATTCGCCAATCTGCTGGAAGACGACAGCGCGGCCTTTTTCGGCGTACGCGGTTTGCTGAATGAAACATTGGCGGAAGGCGATTACCGCGAGGCCTTGACGCTCGCCCGTCGCGCCGACCAGTTGCAGCCGAAACGCGTCTGGGTGCTGCGCACGCTGTTCGACCTTGAAACAAGAAACCGTGATTGGGTGAAGGCGGAGAAGACGCTGCGCCGCGCCGAAAAACTCGGCATCTATGCGCGCGAGGAAGCCCTGCGTCACCGTCAGGCGATCTGGACAGCGCTCGCGCTCGAAACAGGCGGGCCGACGGGTGCGCGTTATTGCGAAAGCGCGCTCAACCTGAATGCGGGCTTCGTTCCCGCCGCCGTGCTGCTGGCAAAACTTTACGATCAGGCGGGCACGAAACGATCTGCCATGAAGACGATACAATCGGCATGGGTGCTCAACCCGCATCCGGCGCTGGCGACGTTGTGGATGGTCTATATGCCGCCGCCCAAGAAAGCCAAATCGGTCTATGACGCGGGCCGCGAATATTTCGACTGGATGAAGCAGCTGACGAGCCTCAACCCCGAGCATCGCGAAAGCAACCGCGCGCTGGGCCATGCCGCCATCCAGTCGCGACTGTGGAAAGACGCGCGCGAATTGCTGCTGAAGGCGATGGATTACAAGGCGCTGGCGAAGCTGGAGCGCGAGGAAAACAGCAACGAAGCCGCCGCCCGCGAATGGCTGGAAATGGCATCCGACGCAGCGCCCGACCCGCGCTGGGTCTGCGGCGCTTGCGGTCATGTTGCGAATGAATGGGAAGCGCTCTGCCCCCGCTGCGGCATCTTCGACCGCATCAGCTGGATCACCCCCAGCCTCGACCTCCATGCCCCGCCAGCAAGATTTGCATTGCCGGAAGGCGGGTTGATTTCGCCGCCGGCGTAATTACGCGGCGGTCTTCGTTTTCGGAA
>JAQSWE010000139.1 GCA_029266795.1 Alphaproteobacteria bacterium
TGGTCACCATGGTGTAGCCGTTGTAATCCAGCCAGTCGATCAGCGGGCGGATCGGCGAATATTCCTGATCTTCCATCAGCGCCGTATAGTAGAACGCGCGTACAAGACGGCTCTGGCCCGAGATAAAGGTGAGCAGGCGTTTATAGTCGATATCAAAGGTCAGGCTTTTTGCGGCTGCATACAAATTTGCGCCGTCGATGAATACTGCAAGCTTCTCTTCTTTATAGAAAAAATTGAAATTTTGCGAATTGCCGTTGGTTTTCAAGATATTGCTCCCCAATTAATACGGACGGGCTTTTTAGACCCGAAATTTGCCATTGTCAAGAATAGTACAATTGCCCCTGAACCGCCTCGCTTGAAATGCGTCACAGGATGGAGAGTGACGGCGGGAGCGGTTGAGGTTTTATATCTAAACTGGTTGACAATGTCAAGCTGTTTTATTAAAAATGACACATAAGATGAATACGCCGGTAGTCAAGGGACAGGGCGTGATTCCAGTTGCAAATACGCAGGTAAGGTTGTTATAACAAACCCCTGTTTTAGAAGTCGTTTAAAGGTATAGCACCATGGCACGCGTTACAGTCGAAGACTGCATCCTGAAAGTTCCCAACAGATTCGAGCTCGTGCTCGTCTCTTCCCAGCGTGCCCGCGAGATCAACGCAGGTGCAGCCCTGCTCGTCGACCGCGACAACGATAAGAACCCCGTCATCTCGCTCCGCGAAATCGCCGACACCGATATGTCGCTCGACGCGCTGCGCGAAAGCCTGATCAAGAACCACCAGAAGGTGATCGAGGTCGAGGAAGAAGATGAAGACATCATCGACGTGATGGAAGGCGAAGCGGAATGGGCGGCAGTCGCCAACCAGGCTGCCGAAGGCGAAGTCGAAACCGCCGGCCTGCACGAAGACACCGGCGAAGAGCCGAAGGAAGAAGAAGCCGAGGCGGATGCCGATGCTGATCTCGATGCCGAAGACCTGGAAATTCCCGCTGGCGAATTCGATGCCGGCGACCTGGGCGGCGAGGACGAGAGCAACTAATCGCCAAACCCCTGTTAAAATTTAAAAAGCCGCCTATAATTAAACCCTTAGGCGGCTTTTTGCTGCCTGAAAAAAGGGTGTTGATTTGATACGGCAATACGAACTGATCGAACTGGTGAAAGCCTACGATCCCGGCATGGACGAAGACATCGTCAACCGGGCCTATGTCTATGCAATGAAAATGCATGGCTCGCAGACGCGCGCGTCGGGCGACCTTTATTTCTCGCATCCGCTCGAAGTCGCTGGCATCCTGACCGAGATGAAGATGGATACCGCATCCGTCTGCACAGCGCTGCTGCACGACACGGTCGAGGACACCGAAGCGACCATCGAGGAAATTCACAAGCTGTTCGGCGAAGAAATCGCCAAGCTGGTCGACGGCGTGACGAAGCTGTCGAAAATCGAATTCCAGTCGGCGCAGGAAAAGCAGGCGGAAAACTTCCGCAAGCTTGTGCTCGCGATGTCCGAAGATATCCGCGTGCTGCTGGTCAAGCTGTCCGACCGCCTGCATAACATGCGTACGCTGTTCCATATCCCGAAGCCAGAGAAGCGCAAGCGAATCGCTGTCGAGACGATCGAAATTTACGCGCCGCTTGCGGAACGCATCGGCATCCACAAGATCAAGGAAGAGCTGGAAGACTTAAGCTTCGCTGAAATCAACGGTGAAGCGCGCGACAGCATCAAGACGCGTCTCAACTTCCTGCGTGCCGAAGGCGGCGAGGCGGTTGTCAGCCGCATTATCGCGGAGCTGCAAAAACGCCTGAAGGAAGCGGGGCTCGAGGCCGATGTTTACGGCCGCGAAAAGACGCCCTATTCCATCTGGAAGAAGATGCAGCGCAAGAACATCAGTTTCGAGCAGCTGTCCGACATCATGGCGTTCCGCATTCAGGTATCGAACGTGTCGGAATGCTATCACGCGCTCGGGATCATTCATGGGCTTTACCCGACGGTACCGGGGCGGTTCAAGGATTACATCTCGCTCGCCAAGCCCAACGGTTACCGTTCGCTGCACACGACCGTCATTGGTCCCGAAAACCACCGCATCGAGGTGCAGATCCGTACCCCCGACATGCATGAAGAAGCCGAGCTAGGCGTCGCCGCCCATTGGTCCTACAAGCAGGGTGACGGCGGCAAGAACAAGGACGGCCGCCAGTTCCGCTGGCTGCGCGAATTGATGGATATCGTCGAGCATGCGCAAAAGCCCGAAGAATTCCTCGAAAACACCAAGCTCGAGCTTTATCAGGACCAGGTGTTCTGCTTTACGCCGAATGGCGACCTGATCGCGCTGCCGCGCGGCGCAACGCCTGTCGACTTCGCCTATGCCGTTCACTCGGATTTGGGCGACAAGACGGTGGGCGCGAAGGTCAATGGGCGCATCGTGCCGCTCAACACCGCGCTCGGCAACGGCGACCAGATCGAGATCACGACCTCGAAAAGCCAGACGCCCAGCCCTAACTGGGAACGCTTCGTCGTCACCGGCAAGGCCAAGTCGCGCATCCGCCGCTTCATGCGCATGCAGCAGCGCGATGAATACATGGATCTCGGCAAGAAGATGCTTGAGAAAGTCCTCAAGCAGGAAGGCCATGATTTCAACGAGCGCGATTTCAGCGGCGAGATTTACCGCCAGTTCAAAACGGAAAACCTCGAAGACCTGTTGACGGGCGTCGGTTCGGGCAACGTCGCCGCGCGCGAAGTGTTCTATGCGCTGCATCCGGCGCAAAAGCCCAGTAACCTCGGGCCGCCGCCGGTGCAGATCCAGAACTACGTCAACGCGCCCGAAAAGAAAACCCACCAGAAGGGCAAGGCGCCGCCGATGCCCATTAAGGGCCTCATTCCCGGCATGGCGCTGCATTTCGCGCGCTGCTGCCACCCGCTGCCGGGCGACCGCATCGTCGGCATCGTGACGACGGGCAAGGGCGTGACTATTCATACTATCGACTGCGATACACTGGAATCCTTCGCGGATACCCCTGAACGCTGGCTCGACGTATCGTGGGAAGACGGGGAAGATACGCCAGAGTCGCATGTTGGGCGCCTGCTCATCACGATTGCGAATGAACCGGGCGCGCTCGGCACGCTCTCGACGGTCATCGGCAAGAACGGCGGCAATATCACGAACCTGAAAATCACCAACCGCTCGCTCGATTTCTGGGACATGATCATCGACGTCTGGGTGCGCGATACGCGCCATTTGTCGGACATCATTGCGGCCCTGCGCGGCACGCCTGAAATCACGACCGTCAACCGTGCGCGGAGCCGCTGACATGATCCTCGGCATCGGCACCGATATCGCTTCCATCGACCGTATCGCCCGCGTGCTGGGCGACCATGGCGAACGCTTCACGGCGCGGTGCTTCGCGCCGGAAGAACGCGCGCGTGTCGAGAAAAACACCGACGAGAAATCCCGCGCCTCCGGCTATGCAAAACGCTGGGCGGCGAAGGAAGCTTGTGCAAAGGCTTTGGGCCTCGGCATCCGCGAACAGATTTACCTCAAAGACATCGCCGTCGTGAATGACGATGCGGGGCGCCCGTCGATGGCGCTTGCGGGCGGCGCGAAAGACAGGCTGACAGAATTGACGCCCGCCGGCATGACGCCCCGCATCGACGTATCGTTGAGCGATGACGGCGGCATGGCGCTCGCCTTCGTCGTGATTTCCGCAGGCGGTGCCATATGAATACCAATCAGGACAAGAACGACATGGAACAGGAAAACGCGGCCGATATCACGACCCCGGTTGAATCAACCCCGCTCAAGAAGCCGAAAGAAAAGGACGACGCGGTCGAATTGTTGAAGGCCATGGCTTTCGCGGCCGCCATCGCGCTCCTCATCCGTTCCTTCCTGTTCGAACCGTTCAATATTCCGTCAGGCTCTATGTTCCCGTCGCTGCTGGTCGGCGATTACCTGTTCGTGAAAAAATGGACCTATGGATATAGCCAGTATTCCTTCCCGCTCGATGTCATTCCGATGAAAGGCCGCATGTTGGAAGGCATACCTGAACGGGGAGATGTCGCCGTGTTCCGCCAGCCGAAGCGCGAAGGCGTCGATTATATCAAGCGCATCATCGGTCTGCCGGGCGACAAGATACAAGTGACCGAAGGCCGCCTTTACATCAACGGCACGATCGTGCCTCGACAGAACGAAGGCACCGAAAGCTACGAGACGGAAGGCCGCCCCTTCATGTTCACGCGCTACATCGAAACGCTGCCGAACGGCGCGAAGCATTACATCTATGAAATTTCCGACCATGAATCGCTGGACAACACGCCGGAATTTACCGTTCCGGAAGGGCATTATTTTGCGATGGGCGATAACCGTGACCAGTCGCTCGACAGCCGCGTGGAACGGGAGCTCGGCCCCGTGCCCGCTAAAAACCTGATCGGCCCCGCCTCGTTCATCTTCTTCTCGACCGAAGGCATCGGCGATAAATGCGTCTACAACGGTGTCTTCGCCGCGATACAGGCAACGGGCTGCAAGGCCGTTGAATACATCAAGGCCATCCGTTACGGCCGGATATTCAAGCGTGTCAACTCCCTTTGACAAGCAAGCCGCCCTGGAGGCGGAAATCGGCTATAAATTCACGCACAGCATTATGCTGGACATGGCGCTGACGCATTCCAGCCTGCCGAAAAGCCAGCATAATAACGAACGTCTCGAATTCCTCGGCGACCGCGTGCTCGGGCTTGCGATTGCCGAACTGCTGTATATGACCTTTCCGAACGAGCGGGAAGGCGACCTGGCCAAACGCCTGACGGCTGTTGTGCAGCAGGCGGCGCTGGCGGAAGTGGCGGAAGGCCTCGGCCTCAGCAATTACGTGCGTCTGTCGGTCGGCGAAATCAAAGCCGGCGGCGGCAAGAAAGATGCGATTATGTCGGATGCTGTCGAGGCGCTGATCGGCGCGATCTACCTCGACGGCGGATACGTAGCGGCATGCCGCTTCGTGCGGTCACGGTGGGAGCCGATGCTCGCGACGTTTAACGTCCCGCCGGAAGACGCGAAGACAAGGCTGCAGGAATGGGCGCAGAGCCGCGGCCTGCCCCTGCCGGAATATGTCGTGATCGCGCGCGCGGGCGAAGACCACAAGCCGCAATTCGATGTGGAGGTGCGCGTCAAAGGGCTAGAGTCCCTGACCGGCAGCTCCACCTCCAAGCGCGGCGCGGAAAAAGCAGCGGCGGCAAAAATGCTGGCGCGTATCGATGCAGGAACAAATCAATGACCGAGAAAACACGGCGCTGCGGCTATGTGGGCGTCATCGGCGCGCCGAATGCGGGCAAATCGACGCTCGTTAACCAGCTGGTGGGCGCGAAAGTCTCCATCGTCAGCCCCAAGGTGCAGACGACACGGACAAGGGTGATGGGCATCGTCAACCGCGATGAAACGCAGCTGATCTTCGTCGATACGCCGGGCATCTTCGCCCCGCAGCGGCGGCTGGAAAAAGCGATGGTCGCCGCCGCTTGGGCAGGCGCCAAGGACGCCGAGATTGTCGCCGTGCTGATGGATGTCGGCCACGGCCATATCAATCCGGAAACGAAAGCCATCATCCAGAAACTGCAGGATACGAAACGCAAGGCTGTCGCTGTTCTCAACAAAATCGATTTGCTGAAAAAAGAACGGCTGCTCGCCCTTGCGACCGAAATCAATGACACAGGTGTCTTCACCGATATATTCATGATCTCCGCGCTGAAGGGCGACGGCGTTGAAAAACTGCTGGAGGAATTCGCCAAGCGGCTACCCGAAGGCCCGTGGATGTTCTCCGAAGACCAGATATCGGACATGCCGATGCGCCTGCTGGCGGCGGAAATCACGCGCGAGAAAATCTTCCTGCAACTGGGCGACGAGTTGCCTTATTCGGCGACGGTGGAGAGCGACAAGTGGGAGGAGTTCAAGGACGGCTCCGTCAAAATCTCCCAGACCATCTACGTGCTGCGCGATACGCAAAAGGCGATCTTCCTCGGCAAGGGCGGTACGCGCATCAAGGCGCTGGGCGCGGCTGCGCGCAAAGAACTGGAAGAAATCCTCGACCGCCGCGTGCATCTGTCGCTCTTTGTGAAGGTGCGGGAGAAGTGGACGGACGATCCCGAACGCTATCGCGACTGGGGTCTCGACTTTAACTCCTGATATCTTTGCATTTTTTAGGTCGTATCCGAAAATCTTGACTTGATTATGGTAATCATATAAAACATTTATATGATGAAATTCAAAGACATCTTCAATTTCCTGACCGGTCAGACGAACCGCGACGAAACGCTGCTGCTGGCGGTCGCGCGTGGGGATGTGTCCGGCGTCCAAACGGCGCTCGCGCGTGGGGCAAGTCCCGATGCGGGTATGGGTGAATCTTTCGGTCATGCGCTGACCCGCGCCGCGACTAACGGCAACCTCGATATCGTGAAATTGCTGGTGGAGGCTGGCGCGAAAATTGATGCGCAGAATTACAGCGGCCGCACAGCCTTGCATGAATCCATCTGGCACCTGAAAGCGCCTGTGGCGCTTTATTTGCTGGAGAAGGGCGCGAAAACCGACACCCGCGACCGTCCCGGCAAGACGCCGTTGCAGGACGCCATCGACAACGACCTAAAACCGCTCGCGCTCGCGCTGATCGACAAAGGCGCTGATACCGATGCGCGGGATGATAAGGGCAACGACACCATGCGCGCGCTGATCGAACGGCGCGGCTGGGGCGATGTGGCGCAGGCGATAGACGACCGTGCGGCGCGACTGAATCATGAGGCCGAACAGGCGGCGATAGCGGTCGAACAGGAACGCGCCGCCTTCGAACAGGCGATTTCCGAGGTCGGCACGCTCAAGGCGCCGGTCGTGGCGGCGCGTAC
>JAQSWE010000140.1 GCA_029266795.1 Alphaproteobacteria bacterium
ACTCGCGTCATCTGTCAGGGCTTCACGGGCGCCCAAGGCACGTTCCATTCGGAACAGGCCATCGCCTATGGCACGAAAATGGTCGGCGGCGTCACGCCCGGCAAGGGCGGCACGAAGCACCTCGATCTGCCGGTCTTCAACACTGTGCGCGACGCGGTGAACGAGACGGGTGCGAACGCCTCCGTCATTTATGTTCCGCCTCCCTTCGCGGCGGATGCAATCCTTGAGGCGATCGACGCCGAACTCGCGCTCGTCATCTGCATCACCGAAGGTATTCCTGTCCTCGACATGGTGAAGGTAAAGCGCAAGCTGGAAGGCTCGAAAACCCGCCTGATCGGCCCGAACTGCCCCGGCGTCATTACGCCCGGCGAATGCAAGATCGGCATTATGCCCGGCCATATCCACAAACGCGGTAAGGTCGGCATCGTGTCGCGCTCCGGCACGCTGACCTATGAAGCGGTTGCGCAAACGACTGCGAACGGCCTCGGCCAGACCACCTGCATCGGCATCGGCGGCGACCCCGTCAACGGCACCAACTTCATCGATGCACTGTCGCTGTTCCTGAACGACCCCGAAACCGAAGCCATTCTGATGATCGGCGAAATTGGCGGCTCGGCGGAAGAAGAAGCGGCAGAATTCTACGCCAAATCGAAAGTGAAAAAACCCATCGCCGGCTTCATCGCCGGTGCGACAGCCCCTCCCGGCCGCCGCATGGGCCATGCCGGCGCGATCATCGCGGGCGGCAAGGGCGCAGCGAAGGACAAGATCGCGGCCATGAAAGCGGCGAATTTCGTCGTTTCAGAAAGTCCCGCGGGCCTCGGCGACGCCGTCATGAAAGCGATCAAAGCGGCATAACGTAAGAAAGAACGATAAAATGTCACAGCGCGACGCCCTCAGTTTCCTCACCGCCGCCGGCCCCGATTATATCGCCGAGCAGTATGCACGTTTTGCCAAGAATCCCGGCAGCGTGGATGCCAGCTGGGCCGACTTGTTCGGGTCGCTGGGCGACGAAGCCAAGTTACTGGTGAATGAGCTGAGCGGCGCGAGCTGGACGCCTGCACCCGAGAAACTCGCGGCTGTGCTGTCGACTCCCGCGAACACCGATGACGCCAAACCGGCGGCAAAGGCTGACAAGGGCGCGAAAGCGGCACCGGGCGTTGATGCAAAAGCTGTTGTATCCGACTCCTTGCGCGCATTCCTGCTGATGCGCTCGTACCAAGTGCGCGGACACCTCATGGCTGATCTTGATCCGCTGGGCCTGATGGAGCGCAAATACCATCCGGAACTCGACCCGAAAACCTATGGCTTCACCGAAGCCGATATGGACCGCCAGATCCTGATGTGCGGCGCGCTGGGCGTCGACAGCTCATCCCTGCGCGATATCGTAAAGCTGCTGCAGGAAACCTATTGCGGTACCATCGGCGTCGAATTCATGCATATTCAGGACCCCGAACAAAAGGGATGGCTGCAGGATAAATTCGAAAAAACCCGCAACACGCCCGTCTATCCTGTTGCGGAGCGCAAACGCTTCCTCGAGCGCCTGACGGCTGCCGAAGGATTTGAAAAGTTCCTCGACACTAAATTCACCGGCACGAAACGCTTCGGCGTCGAAGGCGGCGAGAGCGTGATTCCCGCGCTGGAGGAAGTCATCCATCGCGGCGCACAGCTGGGCATCAAGGAAGTTATCTTCGGCATGGCCCATCGGGGCCGCCTCAACGTGCTGACCAATATCCTCAGCAAACCCTTCACCGCCATGTTCTCCGAATTCCAAGGTACGCCCGCGAAGCCGGACGACGTGCAGGGATCGGGTGACGTGAAATATCACATGGGCACGTCGGCAGACCGCGATTTTGGTGGAAATACCGTCCACATGTCGCTGGTGCCGAATCCGTCGCATCTTGAATTCGTCGATCCCGTCGTGGTCGGCAAGGCGCGTGCGAAACAGGCGATGCACAAAGACAGCGAGCGGCAGAAAGTCCTGCCGATTCTGATCCATGGCGACGCCGCATTGTCGGGCCAGGGCATCGTGCCTGAAACCCTTATGATGTCGGATCTTCCGGGCTATCGCGTTGGTGGCACGATGCATGTCGTTATCAACAACCAGATCGGCTTCACGACCGCGCCGCTTTATTCGCGCTCCGGCAGCTATTGCACCGATGTCGCGAAAATGATCCAGTCGCCGATTTTCCACGTCAACGGCGACGATGTGGATGCGGTGATGCATGTGGCGCGCATGGCGATCGAATTCCGCCAGCAGTTCAAAAAAGACGTCTTCATCGACATCATCTGCTATCGCCGCCACGGCCATAACGAGTCGGACGAGCCTGCTTTCACGCAGCCGCAAATGTATAAAGTTATTAAAGACAAGGCAACCACGCGCACTGTTTACGCGCAGAAACTGGTGGCCGAGGGCGCGCTGAGCCAAGCGGAAACCGACAAGATTTATACCGATTTCAACGCGCATCTGGAACGCGAATTCCAAGCCGCTACCAGCTACAAGCCCAACCGCGCCGATATGCTGGAAGGCCATTGGAGCGGGCTCAAACAGGCCTATGGCGAGGAACGCTCCGGCGAAACATCCGTCACCAATGAACTTGCGCAGAAAATCGGCCGCGCGCTGACGACGCTACCTAGCGGCTTCGACCTCAACCCCAAAATCGCGCGCCAGTTGGAAGCCAAAAAGAAAATGTTCGAAACCGGCGAGGGTTTTGATTGGGCAACGGCGGAGGCGCTGGCATTTGGCGCCCTTGCTTGTGAAGGCCATCGCGTGCGCCTCTCCGGTCAGGATTGCGGCCGTGGCACGTTCTCGCAGCGCCATGCGGCGCTCACCGACCAGACTAATGAATTCCGCTACATTCCGCTCAATAACATCGATGCGGGTCAGGCAAAATTTGAAGTGCATGACAGTCCCTTGTCCGAAGCCGCCGTGATGGGCTTTGAATACGGCTATTCGACGGCAGACCCCAACGCGCTTGTGCTATGGGAAGGCCAGTTCGGCGACTTCGTCAACGGCGCGCAGGTATTGATCGACCAGTTCATTGCCTCCGCTGAAACAAAATGGCTGCGCATGTCCGCGCTTGTGCTGCTGCTGCCGCATGGTTTCGAAGGGCAGGGGCCGGAACACTCCTCGGGCCGTCTCGAGCGTTTCCTGCAGCTTTCGGCAGAAGACAACTGGCAGGTGCTGAACTGCTCGACCCCCGCCAACTATTTCCATGCGCTTCGCCGCCAGCTTCGCCGCGACTTCCGCAAGCCGCTGGTGCTGATGACGCCGAAATCGCTGCTGCGTCACAAGCTGTGCGTTTCCAACCTGAAAGAAATGACAGGCGATACGCGCTTCCACCGCGTGCTCGGTGAAACCGCGACGAACCTTGATAAAGACATCAAGCGCGTCGTGCTCTGCAGCGGCAAGGTCTATTACGACCTGCTGGAGGCGCGCGAAAAACGCGGCATCAAGAATATCGCGCTCGTGCGTCTGGAGCAGTTCTATCCCTTCCCGGAAAAGCCCCTCGCGGATGAATTGAAGAAATACCCGAACGCGCAAGTGATCTGGTGCCAGGAAGAACCGGAAAACCAGGGCGCATGGCTGTTCCTCGACCGCCGCATCGAAGGCGTGCTGAAAGGCATCAAGCACAAGGCGGGCCGTCCCTCCTATGTCGGTCGCCCCGAAGCGGCTGCGCCGGCGACCGGATCGCTGAAAACCCATACCAAAGAACAAGAAGCGCTGCTGACCGCGGCGCTGACGCTTTAAGAATTTAACAGGAGTCTATCATGGCTGTCGAAATCGTCGTTCCCGCGCTTGGTGAATCCGTACAGGAAGCAACCGTCGCAAAATGGCTCAAGAAAGTGGGCGATAGCATCGCCGTTGACGAGCCTCTGGTGGAGCTGGAAACGGATAAGGTCACGCTTGAAGTGAACGCAAAATCCGCGGGCGTCTTGAAGGAAATCAAGGTGCAGACCGGCACGAACGTCGCTGTTGGCGCGGTCCTCGGCTCGATCGGTGAAGGTGCGGGCGCTGCCGCTGCGCCGAAGGCCGCCAAGACCGATGCCGCTGCGAAAACCGAACCGAAAGCGGCGCAGGCTGCCGCGAAGCCGGTCAGCAATGACAGCTTCCTTTCCCCTGCCGTACGCAAGCTGGTGGATGATAAAAAAGTCGATACATCGAATATCTCCGGCACCGGCAAAGATGGCCGCCTGACGAAAGGCGATGTGCTTGAAGCTCTGAACAAAGCACCTGCTGCGCCTGCGGCAAAAGCCCCCGCAGCTCCCTCCGGCCCTCGCAGCCATGCGGACCGTGAAGAGCGGGTGCGCATGACGCGCCTGCGCCAGCGTGTGGCGGAACGCCTCAAAGAGGCGCAGAACACCGCCGCTATGCTGACGACCTTTAACGAAGTAGACATGACGCATGTGATGGCGCTGCGCACGCAATATAAAGACAGTTTTGAAAAGAAACACGGCACGAAGCTGGGTTTCATGTCCTTCTTCGTGAAGGCGGCTGTACAGGCGCTGAAGGATTTTCCGGCGGTAAACGCCGAAATCGACGGCGGCGATATCGTTTACAAGAATTACTACGATATCGGCGTTGCCGTTTCCGCGCCGACCGGCCTGATTGTGCCGGTGCTGCGTGAAGCGGATGCGAAGGGTTTTGCACAAATCGAAAAAGAAATCGTCGATCTCGGCACCCGTGCGCGCGATGGAAAGCTGGCACTCGAGGAATTGTCTGGCGGCACCTTTACCATCACGAACGGCGGCATCTTCGGCTCGCTGATGTCCACGCCTATCCTGAACCCGCCGCAATCCGGCATCTTGGGCATGCACAAAATCCAGGAACGTCCGATTGCCGTGAACGGTCAGGTCGTTATCCGCCCGATGATGTATCTCGCGCTGTCCTACGACCATCGCATCGTCGATGGCAAGGAAGCGGTGTCGTTCCTCGTGCGCATCAAGGACGCAATCGAAGATCCGCAACGCTTGCTGCTGGATGTCTAAAACAGCGGTGCTTGCGCTTCTGGCGTTTTGCTTTTTTTCGCTGCCCGCCTATGCGGACAAGGGCGACTGCGCCGTACTGCTCCACGGCATAGGTCGCACGAAGGTCAATATGGACGAGATACGCGAAGACTTGGCGGATCACGGATTCAACGTCCTGAATATCGATTACCCGTCACGCAACGGTACTATTCCGGAACTGGCCGAAAACATCCATCCCGAGGTCAAAAAATTCCTGAAAGACCGCAAATGTAAAGTGCATTTCGTCGGCTATTCGCTCGGCACCTTGGTCATTCGCGCCTATCTGTCCAAACATGCCCCCAAGAAACTCGGCCGTTTCGTCATGATCGCGCCGCCCAACAAGGGCAGCGAGGTTGCGGATTTTATCGGCGATACGGCAGCCTATAAAAGCTTCTACGGGCCTGCGGGGCAGGAACTGCGCACGAAGCTCGATTACGACATTCTGCTTGGTAAGCTGAAAGGGGATGTCGGCGTGATCGCGGGCGACCGTTCCATCGACCCGATTTCATCCTTCGTGATCGACGGGCCGGATGACGGCAAGGTGTCCGTGGAAAGCAGCAAGATCGACGGCATGAAGGATCACATCGTCATCCACGCCACGCATACATTCATCACCACGAATGACGAAGCCGTGGCGCAGACGCGCTATTTCATCGAAAACGGTAAATTCAAGCGCGAGACCGATAAGTAATCAGAACATCGACTGCTGGCCAGGTTTTGGCGGCACAGGCTTCGTGGCAGCTTTCGGCTGCGGCGCTTCCTCCACAGGCGTGAACTGATGAACGCCTGTCACCTGCCAGTTCATGTTCAGGAACATCGTCTGTTCCCGCTCGTTGCGCAGGCGGGAGAGCAGGCGGCGCGCTTCGTTCACCTGCAGCGTGGGGGCCGCGATGATAAAGACGTTTTCGCCGCGCAAAGTTTCCTCGAATTCCTTCTTCACCTGCGCTTTTTGCAGCAGGATCACCTTGTTGCCGCCATCGCGGTAAAATGTAATCGGCGTGCCGCGCAGCGCGCCTTTTTCAGACGCCTTCGTGTTCTGCGTCGCCTTGAAAGTAATCAGGCGGGGGAATTCGGAAATCTCGGCGCCGGGCTTCGCGCGGTCGACAGCTTTGTACATTTTGTCCAGCAGGTCGCCGAATTTGCGCTGGCTATCGACCACAAATTCCTCGATCGGCAGCGTCTTGCCTTTGTAATTGACGACGGTCTTGGCGAGGCCGGGCTTGCCGCCTTTCGCCTCGATCACCGCGCGCAGTTCCAGCAGATCATCGACGCTTTTTACCGGTGCGGTGACGTAATTACCTTTTTCAGCGGTGCTCGCCATGCCGATGACATCGGAGGGAAGGGCTGCCGCGTTGAACGCCTCGCTTAGCTTCATGTTGAGGTTAAGGACGATGGTTTTGCCTTCCTTCAGCCCTTCCTCGATGCTCTTGCGGCGCTGGGCCATGATCTTGAAATCTTCATATTCGGTGCAGAGCGGGTTGTGGTCGGCAACCGCTTTGGATACAAAGGACGCGCTACGGATGGCGGATGAGCCATGTGTGAGCGACTCACGGCGGAACGTCATGCGCGCCCCGCAATCGGGATCGGCACAGCACAGGTCGCCCGTATGCACCTTGGCGTCGAACTGGTGCGCGAGGACGATCGATCCATCGGCGAGGCGTGCTTTTTTCATCCTGATATCTCCTTGAATTTCTGATCTTGCGGCAGACTAGCAAATGCGTAATTAATATGTCAAATATATCGGTATCACAGAGGCTTAAAAAATGAGAGGCCGGGGTTACGGGCCCGGCCTCTCTTACACACTCTCTATTAGAAACTTCTTCAACACCACGGAGATGG
>JAQSWE010000141.1 GCA_029266795.1 Alphaproteobacteria bacterium
TTCGCGTCCTTTACCTTGCCCAGCGCCGATACGCCTTTGACGATGCCGGCATCGGTCGCCAGCACGATGGCCTGCCAGATTTTTGGCTCCGGCTTGTCGGCATAGGCGGCGCTGAAGGCAGCGGCTGTTTCTTCCAGCTTGTGGATCGCCGTCAATTTTGCATCGTCGCTGTCGGTGCCGTATTTAATCGCGGCCCAGTCGGATTGCAGGGCGGCGAGTTTCTCCAGCATGGGGTCGGCCTTCGTCTGCACCAGCGCGGGACGCGGGGCAGCAGTCGTCGTGGCGGCAGTCGTGCCTTCCGCAAAGCTGGGGGTCGCAAGCGCCAGCAGCGCGGCAATAACGGGAAGTGCTTTTTTCATCGTTTGGCTCCTTGATTGTTTGTCGTCGTTCAACAGTTTCTCACCGATATCGCGGTTCTTTTTCAGTCCTTGATCAACCAGTTTCGGCAGCAGCGCGTTCATGACCGCGAAGAACCGCTCCGGCCAGCCGATGCGCACATCGGCCTCTCGGTCGCGGATCGCGCGGAAAATGCGGGCCGCCACGATCTCTGGGTCGTCCTGCGCCACGCCGGCCTGCCGGTTCAGGTCGGATTTGATGCCCTTGTTCGCGCCGGTATCGACCGCGCGCGGCGTGACATGCGTCACTTGAATGCCGCTGCCCGCAAGCTCGCGGCGCAGCGCGTCGGAAAAGCCCTTCAAGCCGGCCTTCGCCGCCACATAACATGTCAGGTGCGGTAAGGGGATAAGCCCGGTCATCGACCCGATATTGACGATCTGCCCCCGTCCGCGTGCCTTCATCGCGGGTAGCACGGCCTGCGCAAGACGGATCGGGGCCAGCAGGTTGACGGCCAGCAGCTGGCGCGCGTCCTGTTCTTCGCAATGCGCCAGCTCGGTATAGCCGGCCATATTGATCAGGATATCGGGCGCGTCGGCGGCCAGCCGCGCATGCAGGTTTTCGATGCCGCCATAGAGGTCGCCGTCCTTTTGCCGGTCATACACGTCGACGATGGCGCCCGCCTCCAGCAGCTGCAGCACCAGCGGGCGGCCGATGCCGCCCGTGCCGCCGGTGATGAAAACGCGTTTTCCCTTAAGCGGCATGGCGTTTTTGCTCCTTGTGCGGAATGGCGCGCATGACGCCGGCAAACAGGCGGAAAGTGTTCTGCGCAACCTCGATGATCGCGGCCTGGTCGGCGGGATCGGTCACCCTGTTCACGAGTTCTTCGAAAAACTTCATATGCTTTACATCGAGCGCGCCGTGCGAGTAGAGATAGCTGAACGCCTCCTTCGGCAGGCCAAGGCCGTTGCGGATCGCATCGCCGCCGGCGGTTGCGATCTGGGTCGAGGTGCTCTCGAGCATAAAGACCATGCCGAGGAAGCCGATCGGGTTTTTGCGCGCGATGTAGTCATAGTTATAGGCGACCAGCATCTGCGTTTCGAGGTTGGGCGTCGCGTGGCGCGCCGCTTCCTTGTCGCCGCCCGCCGCCGCGATATCGTTCAGGATCCATTCTTCATGGCCTTTTTCTTCCTCGATATATTCGGCAATCGCGTCATGCAGCCATTTGCGGTCCTCCGGCAGCCGCGCGCCCATCGCCATCAAGAAGCGCACGGTGTGCTTTACATGGTGATAAGCCTCCGTCAGGTAGGCGATATAGGTTTCACGGCTGATATCGCCCTTCAGCCCGTCCACCAGTTGCGGCACGGTATAGAGGCCCTGGCGGAAGGGCGCAGTTTCTTTATTGAGTCGTTCAAAGAATGTCATGTTCGTTTTCCCGTGTTTTTGAAGAATGTTGTTGCGGCGGATACGCCCGTTGCCCGTCAGTGTGCCGTCGGCGGTCGTAAAGGGGGCAACGGTCGCGAAGTCTTTGATCTGCGCATAATCGGGCAGGTTGCTGTTCACGCGGGTGATGGCCGCCTGCACGGGAGAGTCGGGCGTGCGCGGCACGATCAGCGCGCTCAGATGGGGTGCGGCGTCGCCATACACCACGGCCTGCGCGATTTCGGGCTGCGCGAGCAGCAGGCTTTCGCCCCATTCGGGCGAGATGTTGCGGCCGAAGCTGGTGATGATGAGGTTTTTCTTGCGGCCCGACAGGGTGACGAAGCCATCCGCGCCGATCTCGCCCAGATCACCGGTGGCAAAAGCGCCCTGCGAGGGTGAGCCGCCCATATAACCGGTGAAAGCGGGATTGAGGATCACGATCTCGCCGTCTTTCACGACGGCTTTGATATGCGGCAGCAGCCGGCCGGCGCTGCCGGCGCGGGCGGCATCGGGCGTATTGAGCGATACGACGGATCCGCATTCGCTCAACCCGTATCCCTCATAGACGGGCAGGCCGAGCGCATGGGCCGTTTCCAGCAGCTCTGGCGCTACTTTCGCGCCCCCGACCGCGATGAATTTCAGGGACGGATAGGCGGTGTTCGACGCCGCAGTATAGGTGAGCAGCCCGCGCAGCAGTTCCGGCACCAGTATGATGCTGGTCGCGCGGCTGGTGTTGATTGCATCGGCCAGCGCCGCGAAATCGGGGCGGAAAGGGTCCGCCATGCCCATGGATGAAAGGCTGGGGATGCAGACCGTCGCGCCCATCATCAGCGCCGCATAGACGCCCGCCACGTTTTCCAAAAGGATCGCCAGCGGGAGTACGCAGAGGTGACGCCCCGCATAGTCCGGCCCCAAAACCTGGCCGATGCTGGCCGCGACATCCTCAAGCCCGCTTTGCGAAAGGCAGACGCCCTTCGGCGTGCCGGTCGAGCCGGAGGTGAAGGTAATCTTGGCGGTGGCGGGCGGCAGCTGGGCGGGCGCGCCGATACTGACAGTGTTCAACGCAACGCCCTGCGCACTATGGCTGATGCCCGACAAATGCAGAACGAACTCGCGCTGCTGCGGATGGAAAAACGGCGGCAGGGGCAGGGCCGGGATTTCCGCCGCGATAGCGGCAAGGTCCCAGAGGATCCAGTCGGGCGCGTTATCGCCCTCGATGGCCAGCAGGCGGCATCCGGCATCCTTCAGCGCCGCCTTGCGGGCGAGGATTTCGCGGGCGAGTTGCGCATAGGTGATTTCCTGCCCGCCGCTGATCAGGGCAGTGTGGGAGGGCGTGCGGTTGGCGTGGTTGTGGATGGCTTCAATCAGCTTGGTCATGACGGCTCACTTGTGATGGAGGCGGGAATAAAGGGGATGTGCTGTGTCTTCATAGGTCGCGCCCAGCCGCTCGAAAAGGCAGTCCATGCTGGCGGCCAGCGATCCGGCCAGTACGCGGGGCTGGGTGCTGTAATAACTGCCCCACCTGTTTTGCTCGGTTTCCAGGCTGGCGATGTCCGCCTTGCAGATCACTTGCGGCTTCAACCCCATTTTATTGAAGCGGCTGTGCAGCTGGTCGGTGCCGGTGACCATGGCATAGGCGATATCGCGGTGGAAAAGATAGGAGGCGATGGCGGCGTAAAGGAATATCGACGCCCCCCGGCCTTCGGAGGCCAGATTGCCGATTTCGGCGACTTCGGCGCGGGCGACGGGGTGTTTATACAGGGCGGTCAGTACCTCTTCGACCGGCGCGCGGGTGTATTGCTCCAAAAACAGGCGCTCGGATGCCGCAGGGCGGAAACCGGCCGCTGCCAGTATCCGCCCGCCTTGGTCGCGCACGCTCATCAGGGTGGGATAGGAGACCGAAATCTCGGCCCTGTAATTTTTGCAGTAGACATCTTTTATAAAGGTCTCGACCTTGGCGCGCTCCGGCGCATGGCGTCCGCTGATATCAATCACGCTGGGCGTCAGCGGCGTCCATTTCTGGAGACTGGTCAGGTCGAAGGACAGTGTGGCGGTCGATTGGTTGTTCTCGGTGAATCTCAGCGCGTGCATGTGACACCCTTTCAATGATTCAAGGATGCCCGCGAAACCTGAAGCTGGCCTGAAGGCGGCGAAAATGGCGGGAATCGTTCTCAGCTACCCCGATTTATAAGAGCCGAGTCGCACTGCAGCGCGTCATTTTTCACCTGAAAATATACATTATGTAATTTACGGGGAACGATTCCTAACCCTATGAGTTTACTTACGCGCGGCCCAAAACAGCGTGATATGGCTAATTATTATGGATAATTGTTGATAAAAAACGCTCCCGGAAAAGGAAAGTATGGTATGTATTCCTCCGTTCCCTGAGTAATACATAATCCCTGATCGAAGCGATTTAGTATTGGCAAACAGGCTGGCCGCTTTAGAATGTGAGGCACACAAATGACAATCGAAAAGAAGACTATCCGCAGCGACATCCCGGGTCATCACACCATGCTGAGCAACACTGGTTATAACATTGGCTCGCAGCCGCAGGACGAAGGCCGCCGCCTCGTCGTTGGCCGCGACATTACGCTGAACGGCGATATCGCCTCCTGCGACCATCTCGTGGTTGAAGGCACCGTCAACGCGCAAAGCTTCACCGCCCGCCGCATCGACATCCTCGAAGTCGGCAAGTTCGCCGGCAACGCGGAAGTGACCGATGCCGTCATCGGCGGCTCCTTCGACGGCAAGCTGGTCGTTTCCGGCCGCCTGACCGTCAAATCGACCGGCCGCATCAAGGGCGAAATCTCCTACGGCTCGCTGGAAGTCGAAGCCGGCGCCCGCATCGACGGCCAGATCGTGGCCGTTGTCGCCGCTGTTTCCGTTGAAACGGTCGGTGGCGCAGTCGTCGTCGACCTCAACACCAACGACAACGGTTCGGCCTCCGACGCCGTGACCGAAACCGGTGAAGAAGACGCGACGGGCACCCGCCCCCGCGTGTTCCGCCGTTCCAGCGGTTTCTAATTGATCCGCCAAACCCAACATAACCTCCAGGTTCAGCCCATCGTGGCTGAACCCTGGGGCTATGTCGTCGGTGCCGTCGACGAGGCCTTCATGGGCTTTTACTGGCATGTGCGCCGCAACGCGCGCCGCCTGTCGCGCCTGCTGCTTGCCATGCTGCCCCTGATGGTACTGCTGGTGGGGTCGTGCAAGACCTCCGAAGTGACTGACAACTTCTCCAAGCTTGATGCGGTGACGCAGATCCGCGCCGCCCTGTTCCCCGACCGCGTGGCGGAGGCTGCCGCCGATTACCGTCCCGCCAGCGGCTATGTCGCCCGTGCGCAGGATTTTGTGCAAAGCAACCCCGCCATGCTGACCAAGCTGACGGAACAGGAAATCGGCTTCCTGTTCGGCAAGCCCAGCATGGAGCGGAAAGATGCCGATGCCCGCATCTGGCAGTACAAGACCCCGTCCTGCGTGGTCGATGTGTTCTTCTATGGCGACCACAATGCGCAAGACCCCGTGTCTTACGTCGATTACCGCATCAAGGCTGATCTTGATCCGTCTGCCGCGCCCCGCACCGAACCCCTGCCGCAGCAGAACCAGTCCAAATGCCTGCGCAAGATCGTCGGCGGCGATTTCGGCCAGTATCGCGGCTAAGCCGTCTTATCCTTAAATTCACATTCGTCGTAAACGACGCACGATCCGCATTCCGGCTTGCGCGCTTTGCAGACATACCGCCCGTGCAGTATCAGCCATGTATGCGCGTGCTGCAGGTATTCCAGTGGAATGACCTTTAACAATTTCTGCTCCACCGCCTCCGGCGTCTTGCCCGGGGCGAGACCTGTGCGGTTGCCAAGGCGGAACAGATGGGTATCGACCGCAATCGTGGGCTCGCCAAAGGCGATGTTCAGCACCACATTCGCGGTCTTGCGCCCGACGCCGGGCAGCTTTATCAGCTGTTCCATCGTGCGCGGCACGCGGCCGCCATGTTCCTCGACGATCATGCGCGACAGGGCCATGACGTTCTTCGCCTTGCCCTTATAAAGGCCGATGGATTTTATGTGGTCGGTCAGTTTGTCGATGCCGAGGTCGAGCATTTCCTGCGGGGTTTTGGCAGCCTTGAAGAGGCCGCGCGTCGCCTTGTTCACGCCGGTATCCGTCGCCTGCGCCGACAGCACGACCGCCACCAGCAGCGTGAAATGGTTCACGTATTCCAGCTCGCCCTTCGGCTCTGGGTTCTGTTTTTTCAGCTTGGCGAAGAATTTTTCGATCTTGTCGGACTTCATGCCCGTGATTTTAACGGGCAGGGCGGGCAGGTCAAGGACGGGGAGGAGAGAACCCGCGGCGCGGGCCTGCGTTCAGCTTGCGCTCGAACAGCGCGGCGTAGTCCGTCATCTCGGGGAATTTTTTTAAGTCATCGACGATCAGCGGCGTCGATTCCGTCGTATGCGTCAGCATGTCGAACAGCCCAGCTTGGAAATAATCGCGGGCGAGGGCGAAGGTGGTCGCCATGATCTGGCGGTCGATCTTCTGCAGGCGCGGCAGGTAATAGTCGCTGGGGTTGCGCTCCAGCACCTGATGGCGCGCAAGGTTGCGTTGCAGCAGGGTGAAGCGGTCATCCGCGATCATCTTCGCGCCGCCGCGCTCGTTCGCAAGGTCAAACAGTGCCTCGAACAGCGCTACATGCACCGATGTCACGGCCTCGAAGGTGTCGATGCGCATCCGGTTGGACGCGCTATAATTGAATTGGTCTTCCATGGCTGGACAGCATAAACCTATGCCGTTTTCTGTCAATTAAAATGGCATAAACCTTTGAAAAGACTAGGTGTGAATAATCCCATCCAGTGCCATGACACGGTCTGATCCCGGGAAGACGCGCGATGTGATCTCGGTGTCATCCAGCTTCAGGTGGTCGCGTAAAATCGCTTTCGCCACCTGGCGCAGGTCGGTGGTCGGGCGCAGGTCGCGGTTTTCATGCAACTGGGTTTTATCGAGGCCCGGCCATTTCGTATAGACCTTGCCGCCATTGACCGCGCCGCCCGCCAGCAACGCGCAGGAG
>JAQSWE010000142.1 GCA_029266795.1 Alphaproteobacteria bacterium
TCTTCGCGACGACCGAAATCCGCAAGGTGCCGGTCACCGTCCTCTCGCGCTGCCAGCGTTTCGACCTGAAACGCATCGATGCCGGCTTGCTGGAGGAATATTTCGGCGAGTTGCTGACAAAAGAAAACGTCGTCGCCGAACAGCAGGCGATCGCGTTGATCGCCCGCGCCGCTGACGGCTCCGCCCGCGACGGCCTCAGCCTGCTCGACCAAGCCATCTCCCGCGAACAGGGCAAAGTGACCGAGGCGCAGGTGCGCGAAATGCTCGGCCTTGTCGACCGCAGCGCGGGATTTGATTTGTTTGAAGGCCTTATGAAGGGCGACACCATCGGCACGCTGAACATTGTCGATACGCTCTATAAAAGCGGCGCCGACCCGATGCAGGTCTTGCAGGACCTGCTCGACCTCACCCATTTCCTGACGAAAACGAAAGTCGCCCCCGAAACCGCGCGCGACCGCGCGCTGCCGGAAGCCGAGCGCGTGCGCGGCGCGGAACTGGCAAAGAAACTTTCCGTCCCCGTGCTGACCCGCACCTGGCAGATGCTCCTGAAAGGCACGTCGGAGGTCAACCAGTCATCCCAGCCGCGCCACGCGCTGGAAATGCTGCTGATCCGCCTGCTGTATGTGGCGGAACAGCCGACACCCGGCGATGTGCTGAAGCAATTGAAGGACGGCTCGACGGTCAGCGCAGGCGGCGGTTTGCCCGCCGGCGGCGGCGCGCCGCGCGGCACAACCGTGATGCGCTCGACATCTCCCGTTACGGCAGTCGCGTTCCAGCCGCAGGAAAACGCGGCGGCGCAGGTGAATTCATTTCAGGAAGCCGTCGCGCTTTTCGGCCAGAAAAAAGAAGGCATGCTGGAGGCTAGCATCATCGCCTATGTCCATCTGGTGAAGTTCGAGCAGGGGCATCTCGCCATCCGCTTGAAAGAAAACGCGCCGCAGAACTTGGTCGGCCAGATGTCCGACCGCCTCAGCCTCTGGACTGGTCGCCCCTGGGTCGTCAGCCTGTCACGCGAACTGGGCGAACCCACACTCGGCGAAATGAAACGCACCGAAAAAGCCAATATCGACGCCGAAGTCCGCGCGAGCGTGATGGTGGCGGAGGCGCTGAACGTTTTCCCCGGCGCGAAAGTCATCGACATCAAGTTCAAGAAGTAAGCGTCAGCCCACCAGCCCCGCCTTGATCAGTTTCTGCTCCAGCTGCTGGATCGCGGTGCGGTTCTGGGCGTCGCGCTCGGCTTGGGTCAGGGGCGGTTTGTTGGCGTTGGCCGCCGTCATGCCGGCACCGGCGTTTTTGAATGCTGTTTCGGCCTTGGGCTTGGGCACATAAACCGCCGCCGCCTGCGCGATCAGATCTGCGACGCCCGCATGTTCGTTGTCGCGCGCGAATTCCACGGCAGTGACGCCTTCGGCATCCTTGATCGTGGGATCGGCGCCGGAATCGAGTAGCAGGGCGACGGTGTTGCGGTATCCATGGGCGGCCGCCGACATCAATGCCGTATGGCCCTTGGCATTCACATGGTTGATATCCGCACCCGCCTTCAGCAGCACATCGGCAACCGCCGCCTTGCCTTCGAAAGCTGCGAACATCAGCGCCGTCGATCCGTTCACGTTCACGGCCTCCAAATCGGCGTTGGGGGCGCGCGCTAGTATCCATGCGGCTTCCTTCGCGCCCGCCTGCGCTGCGGCCATCAATCCCGTCAGCCCTTGCGCATTGCGCCAGGTCGCGGCGTCGGGGTTGTCCATCAGGATTTTCTGCACCATCGCGGTGTCGTTGATGCCAGCCGCGCTGAACAGGCGCAGGCGCGGCTCATAGTTGCGGGGTTCGGATTCATTTCCACGCGATGCCGCCGCGTTGAATGCGGATGTCAGTCCTGAACTCGTCACTTGTGCCTTCGTCCCTTTTATATCGGCAGTTGCACTTTCTACCGCGCCACTGCCGAGTTTTTTGTATGATCCAACCTTACCATAAACTCAATATGAGCACAAATATTCGCTGAATCAGCCAATTATTTCAGAGAATTAGGCTTGAGGTACATATAGACCATATTTCCCGCCTTGGGTTGACTTGAGTCTCCCACCCCTATAATTTCCAAAGCACACACATATAAATGCGAAGGGTTCAGCGAATGGCAAACTTTGCCCAGATGATGCAGAAGGCCGGCAAGTTCAAGCAGGAAATGGAAAAGATGCAGCAGCGCGTCAACGCCATGGATATTCCGGGCACGGCCGGCAACGGCCTTGTCACCTGCGTCGTCTCCGGCAAGCACGAGCTGAAGAAACTGAAGGTTGATCCGAGCCTCATCAGGGCCGACGAAGCCGATGTGATGGAAGACATGATCATCGCCGCCATCAACGACGCCCGCAACAAGGCGGAAAAAGTCATGGCCGATGAAACATCCAAACTGATGGCCGATATGGGCCTGCCCGCGAATATGGGCCTGCCCTTTTAATTTTTCACAGGAGATTTGAAATATGGCTTTCGATTATTCGACATCCGGCCTGCCGCAAAACGACCGCTGGAACGTGGCGACGCAAATCTGCAACCAGTGGCTCAACGAAAACATGGGCTTCTTCGGCCCGGAACGCATCAACAACTTCATGCATAACCAGCCGGTTGCCGCCGCGAAACGCATCATCGACAACACCGGCGACTGGTCGGAAGAATCCGTGACGCTGCTGCTGCTCGGCCCCGCGAAAACCACGCTGCTGGCGAATACGCAGACCGAAACGGTTGCCCGCCACATCTTCGGCGACCGCGCCGTCGACCTGCTGCAGGCGATGGCCGATCCGTCGAAAGCGGACGCCGAAATGATCCGCGACATGAACCGCATCTTTATCGCGGAAGGCATTTCCACCATGACCGACCAGATGATCGGCCGCGCCAAGATCGACCAGCACCACGAAACCCGCTGGAACATCCTGCACAACCTGGAACGCACCCATGCGACCATCAAGGGCCAGGACCCCGCGCTGGATAAATTGTTCGAAGAAGCCGCCAAGAAATCCCACGACGCATTGGAAGGCCTCGACCGGGCAGCGGCGGCCATCGCAAAAAAGCCGATGAAGCCCCCGGTGAACCCGCATAAACCCGGCGGCCCGCACTAAAATAAAAACCCCGCGAGAGCGGGGTTTTTTCTTCACCGCAAGAGGCTTCATTCCCGCGAAAGCGGGGATCTCAGCGATGAGTAGCCCGCAGTCAGCCCATGGGATCCCCGCCTTCGCGGAGATGACGCTTTAGTCGGGATTTCTATTATTTTTGATTGTCAGTGTCAGCTTTGACATTTGTGTCTTTTTCCTCCCGAAACCGGAAATAAGCATAAGCCGAAATTCCTATCACGCCAGCAGCACACCAAACCCTGGCTGATATAGAATCGCCAGTAATCATCATGAAGATAAATAAAATCAGCATCACGCCGCAGTATATCGCATCTACGGTTTTATTTTTTTACTGACCAGACGTCTAAAATCAGTTTTAAGACGATCAGTGTAATGGCGCTAGTGTTCATGAGCAAAACTTTGGCTGACAGCTACTTTAATCACAAATGCAGCTCCCACGCCCCCAGCGGCACGCCCCATTTGCGCATGGCATGGACCTGCGCCTCGATCAAATCTTCCTGCAGGTATTCCGCATGCAATTCGCCCAAGGGCTCGAAGGCGCGCAGCATGTAGCGGTGGAATTCCTTTTCCTTCTGCGGGCCGATCACCGGCTCCCGCTCGATCTCGAAGGTTAAATCCTGCGCGCTGTAATCGGTGACCCATCTCATGCTTGCATATCCCTGCATCTTAAAACCTGTGCTGCGATCATGATTCCATGACCGCACTTCAACGCTCAAGTATATTCTGTCCGAAGATATTTCCAAATATTTCAAATGCTTGCGTCGATGGTTTTACGACTTGAAGCTTCCCATATTTGCGCTATCATCGCGGCATTCAAAGGAAACATCATGCGGCTCGTCACCTGGAACATCAATTCAGTCCGCCTGCGCATTGGCCTTGTCGGCAAGATGATCGACAAGCTGCAGCCCGATGTGCTGTGCCTGCAGGAAACGAAAACCCCCGACGAATTCTTCCCCGTCGATGCGCTGACCGCGAAGGGCTATGTGCATCACCATTTCACGGGCATGAAGGGCTATAACGGGGTCGCGATTTTTTCGAAATTGCCGCTCGACGACAAGCAGGTGCACAACCGCGTCAAGAAAAACGATACGCGGCATATTTCCGCGAAAGTGAAATTCAAGGGCGCGCCGTTTGAACTGCACAACATCTATATCCCCGCCGGCGGCGACATTCCCGATGCCAAAGTGAACGAGAAATTCAAGCACAAGCTGGATTTCGTCGATGAGCTTGCCGACTGGTTCCCGTCGGAGCGGTCGGCGAAACTCCCGATGATCGCGGTCGGCGATCTCAACATCGCGCCGCGCGAAAATGATGTGTGGAGCCATAAGCAGATGCTGAAAGTGGTGTCGCATACGCCCATCGAGGTGGAGAAATTCACGAACTTCTACAACTCTGTCGAATGGGTCGATGCCGTGCGCCATTTCGTGCCGGACGACCAGAAGCTCTATTCATGGTGGAGCTACCGCGCGGCAGACTGGAATGCTGCCGATCGCGGTCGCCGCCTCGACCATATCTGGGTCACGAAGAAACTGAAACCCCTGCTGGCCGCGCATGAAATCCACCGCGATATCCGCGGCTGGGAACAACCCTCCGACCATGTGCCGGTCGTGATCGACCTGAAGGATCCCGCATGATTTCCGATGAACAGCGCATGAAACTGAATGTCGAAATGGCCGATTTCGCGAAACGCGGCGACCTCGAAAACGTCATGGCCACCGTCATGCTGGGCGCGGAGCCCGATTTCGGCCACAGCCGCGCGCTGCGCTGCGCCGCGCAGGAAGGCTTTGCGCCGGTCATCGAATACCTCGTCGATGCGGGCGCGAACCTGCATGCGCTCAATAACGATGCGCTTCGGCAGGCGGTGAACAACGGCCGCTACAAGGCGGTTGGCGCGCTCATCAAACTCGGTGCGGATGTGAATGCGCAGGACGGCGAATTCCTCATCAAGGCGGCGGATCGCGGCGATGCCGATATCGTGCGCGATTTGCTGATTGCAAAAGCGGATCCCCACCGCTCCGACGATCAGGCGTTGCGGAAAGCCGCGTTCAACGGCCATGCGCCGGTGGTGCGGCTGCTGCTGAAATTCGGCGCCGACCCGTTTGCGATGCATGGCAGCGCGCTGGCGCTCGCCAATGCCGACAAGCACGGCGAAGTGGTAGAGGCGCTGGCCGAAGTCATGAACGCACAGCGCGAAGAATTCCGCCTGACCCTCGCGTTGCAGGAAACCACGCAGAAATTCCTGCGTGCGCCCTACCAGAATAGCGGCGAAAGCGCACTCATCCGCGCGGTGAAAATGAATAACCTCGACAAGGTCATCGAAAAAATGAAGGCCTGCGGCGATACGTTCAGCTTCGCCGACATGCATGAATTGAAAGACCGCTCGGGGCGTTCCGTTGCGGTACTGGCCGCCGAAACGGGGCAGCTCGGCAAATTGTTCGACCCTGATTTCTGGAGGTCGGATGTCGAAGGATTAAAGGCCGCATGGAACAAAATCCCCGCGCCGACGCAGAAATCCAGCGGCGTGACGCAGGACAGCTTCGCCGCGCTGGTCGCGTCGCATCACCAGAATATTTTGAAAGCCGGTGCGAACCGGTTCAAGCTGAAACCGCCGGGAATGTAATTATCCTTTGGGTGCGCGCGTGCGGGGCGCGGAAGTCGGCGCAACCCACGGCTCTTTCTTGCCGCCATCATAGGGGCGGGCGAGGCCTTTCGAAATCAGGTTTTCCGCGACGCCGACGCCATCCAGCGTCCTGATATCGCCTAGCATGCGACCGCCGTATTTCTCGTATTCGACGTTATACAGCAGCACATCCTTGCCGTCGATCAGCGCGCGCGTCGCGGCGCTTGCCTGTTCGGCCAGTTGGGCTTCGTATTCGTTTTTCGCGCGGCCTTTTTTCTCCGGCGTGTCAATGCCGCCGACGCGCACGTTGATAACGACGAAATGACCGGGCCAGATTTCCGCGACAACGGCGGGCGTATCGCCGTCCAGCACGCGCAAGACGCGCGCCTGCACGGGGCCTTCAATCTTGTCGCTCACGGGCTTCACATTCGGCAGTTCCACCGCCATGCCGGTCGTGCCCTGTGCCGACAGGCCGCGCAGGTAAACGCGGCTACCCTTTTTCGCATCGGTAACGGTCTGCCCGTTCGCATCGGTGATGTTCGCTGAATACGTGGCGCCCGCCGTGCTGCCCGTCTGCTGCACGCGCGTGATCATGTATTGCCCGACCCAGGTATGCGCGCGTACGACCAGCGTGCCATCCGCGCTTGCCTGTATCACATCGGCCTCGACGACCGTACGGTGGTCGGATGCGACGCGCAGGCGTGTGGTGTTGTCGTTCGATGTTGCGACCACGGCTGCGGGCGGGGCGGCGTTGTCGTTGAAATGCAGCGTCAGGCCGGTGCCGATCGCGCCGCCGGTGCCAAGGCCGACCGCGAAAATCAGCGCGGTCTTGCGGGCTTCTTGTTTGAATTGCTGGAAGTTCATGATCGGTCACGCCTTTGAAATGATGCGCGACTATATACCAAGCCGTTAAATTATGTCAATGCAAGGAAAGAAAAAGACGGATAATCAGGTGCTTAAGAACACCATCCGGCGCGCTTGCCGCCGCGGTAAGGACGGGCAAGGTCTTTGCCGATCAGGTATTCCGCAACCGGCGTGCCGTCGCTCGCCGAGGCATTCGCCA
>JAQSWE010000143.1 GCA_029266795.1 Alphaproteobacteria bacterium
ATGAAACAGGGGTGGCCGTGGTGGCCGTGACGCACGACACCGAATTCGCCACCAAAACCGACCGCAATATCGTCATGAAGGACGGAAAGATCGTAGAGGAATAATAAATGGAACTGAGACAGACAACCGCCGCCGACGCGAAAGAAATCCTCGAGATGGGCCGCGCCTTCCACGCCGAAGACGGCCGCGCGCTATCACCCGCGGGCGAGGCGGCGCTGGTGCGTACGCTTGATTATTCGCCCTATGTCACTTCATGGCTGATTGTCGATAACGGCGCGACCTGCGGTTATTGCGTGCTCTGCTTCAGTTACAGCGTCGAATTCGGGGGCAGCACCGCGTTCCTTGACGACCTGTATATCAAGCCGGAACACCGCGCCGGCGGGCTTGGCTCCCAGACACTGAAAGCCTTGGAAAAAATAGCGCGCGATGACGGCTGCTGCGCCCTGCTGCTGGAGGTGGAGGACGACAAACCCCGCGCGCTCGCCTTCCACCTGCAGAACAGCTATGTCGATATGCAGCGCACCCTGATGGTGAAGGATTTCATGGGCTATTTCTCGGAGAAAAAATAATGGGCGGTCTCAGCGGTATCTTCCTGATCGTGAATTTCAAGAGCGTCTGGCTCTCCGCGCTTGCGGTGCTCTCCACCTATCTCAGCATCTATCATGGTGTCACGGCAGAATTTCCGCTCACGCTCGTGCTGACCGCCGTCGTTTTTCCCATCGTGTTTTCAATCGATGCCGCCTATAAACGCCGCGAAGCCGCGCTGGACCATTACGCCGATATCAAGGCGCATGTGAAAGCGCTTTATCTTGCTGTGCGCGACTGGCAGGACAATGCGACGGAGGGCGATATCACACAGTGCAAAGCACTGCTGATGAAATTTTTTGAATCTAGCCGCGTGCTGTTCACCTCGCCCGTCTCGGCCATGCGCGAGAATGAAAAGGCGGTTTACGCCGCATTCTCGGAAATTTCACGTTTTATCCGCACCGACCTGCGCGAAAAAGGGCTGAACGCCAGCGAAGTCTCGCGTTGCAACCAGTATCTCAGCAAGGCGATGGTGTCGTTCGAGAAGATCAAGCATATCTACCAATACCGCACGCCGCGCACGCTGAACGCGTTTCGCAATATCTTCATCGTCGTGCTGCCCGTGGTCTACGGCCCCTATTTCGCGTTTCTGGCCAAGGAATTTTCGCCGAGCGTGATTTACGTGACGCCGATCCTGACCGCCGTCGTGCTGGCCAGCCTCGACAATATCCAGACGCATCTTGAAAATCCTTTCGACCGCGATAGCGAGGATGACCTCAACATCAACGTGGAACGGCTGTTCGACCGGTTTAACTGATTACTTGCGGTCCTCGAACCAGCCTTCGCCATAGCTGGTGCAGATTTCGGTGTTTTTCTTGATATTCGCCGTTGCGCGCAGCATGTAATACAGCGTTGTGCCTTGTTCGTCCCAGATGATTTCGGCATTGGGTTTTTCGTCGTGGTTGCAATACGCGAGGAGGCCCATGACGATGGCGCTGGCATCGGCCGCCTTATTGATGTTGGCGCGCTTCAGCGTCGTTTTTTTCAAGTCCCCGATGACGAAGGTATAATCGTTAATAATCGTCGGTTCCGCATTCACCGTGTCCTTGTCGTTCAGGATCAGGGCGGGGGTGACTTCCAGTATCTCGCCCTTTTTGATCGCATTGCGGCAATACAGCCCGCGGCCTTTTTTGCCGGCAGGGGCAATATACAGGCCGGGCTTGCGGTTGAGGGAGGGGGCTTTTGCTGCGGGCATTTGATCGGCTCTTCTTTTGTGACCCCTTGGGCTTGCGGGGCAGGAGGCTGAAAATAGCCGAGCCGGCGGTTGAAAACAAGGCGGCAGGTGCCAAAATCCGCTTCTGGTCAATCGGCGCCGCTTGATGTATAACCTCTGCAGAAGCCAATCTAGTAAGGACCCTGCCCATGACCGCCGACAGAACCATCTATATCGAACAGCTCCACAAGCAAAACAACGTGCCGCAGGTCGGCAAGGCCAAGGGCGGCATCCAGGTCGCGGCGCATTACGGGCTGACCGCCGAACACGGCGAAAACAAATGGGTCGTGGTCGAGAAAATGGTGCGCTACCTGCGCAAAATGGCAGCTGCCGGCATCCCTGAAAAGGCCAGCATCCCCGAAAAATACAAAAGCTTTGAAGCCATCAAGATCCCGGGCGCTGTCCTCGCGCAAGCCAAAAACGACCCCATCGACCGCGAGGTTATCCGCAAGGCGAACGGCACCGCGCTGGATTAATCCGGCCTCGAGCCCTGCCAAAAAGGCTGCCGTCTCAACCATGGCAGCCTTTTGCATGTCTGCCGCACACCTATAAAGAAGATGCAAGCGAAGGGGTGCGCGATTATACTTTTAAGCAGCGTCTTCACCAGCTTCGCGGGTCATTATGTCGTCTCATCCCCTGTCAGCGATTTCCATCCTTCTCTCCGCCGGTATCGCCAGCGTACTGTTCCTTCCCGCGCTCGGGATCAGCCCGATCGTCGGCTTCCTGCTGACGGGTGTCGCTTTCGGCCAGTACGGGGTAGACATTATCCCCGACAGCGCCATTATCCACCTGCTGGCCGAAATGGGCGTTGTCTTCCTGATGTTCGATATCGGCCTGCATTTTTCGATGCGGCATGTCTGGTCGGAGCGTAAAGGTATCTTCATCCTGGGTCCCGGGCAGGTGGCGCTGTCGGGGCTCGTGTTCTGGGCGGGGCTGGAATATTTTTTCAACTTTCCGCCGGGCGTCGACATCCTGCTCGCCATCACGCTGGCGCTGTCCTCCACCGCTGTCGTGTCGCAAGTGTTGGCCGAGCGTAAAATGGCAGGTCTTCCCTTCGCGCGCACGACCATGGCGATTCTTATCTTTCAGGATATTTGCGCGATTTTCGTCCTGATTTTGGCCAGCAGCATGGGCGGCAGCGATGTTTCCACGACGCAGCTTATTCTCACCGCGCTTGTCAAATGTGCGGTCAGCGTGACGGTTGCCGTGCTGGTCGGCAAATACCTGCTGGGCCGCGGCTTCGGATTTCTTGCCCGCTTCAACAACAGCGACGCTTTCACCATGATCGCGCTTTTGATCGTGGTGGCAACCGGCATGGCGACGGAAGGCTTCGGCCTGTCGCTGACGCTGGGCGCGTTCCTCGCGGGCATGATCATTTCCGAATCCCCGTTCCGCCACATCATCCAGACGGAGATAAAGCCGTTCCGTAACCTGCTGCTGGGGTTCTTTTTCGTCACCGTCGGCATGTCGGTTAACGTGCCGGCACTGGGGGACATGTGGGGGATGACGCTCGGCATCACAGCGGGGCTGATCTTTGTTAAAATCGCAACGGTTTACCTGTTGTTCCTGCTCGCCCGCGAAACTCGCGTGGCGGCGGTGCAGCAGGCGCTGCTGCTGTTTCAGGGCAGCGAATTCGTATTCGTCATCCTTGCCCAGCCAGGTCTGCAGAACATGGTAGATGCGGGCGTCAAGGATGCGATGATCGCGGCTGTCGCCATCAGCATGGCCGTTACCTCCGCCGTTTTCGGCCTCGGCAAAAAAGTTTCCCGCAATTTCTGTCAGGCGGTGCCGGTCGATGCGGGCGATATCGCCGAACATCCGAATGCGGTTGTCGTGATCGGCATGAACGACGTGACGCAGACCGTCGCCTCCGCCCTTACAATACACGGCACTCCCTATATCGTCGTGGAACGCGAATACCAGAAATTCACCGAAGCGCAGCAAAACGGCTTCCCCGTCGTCTATGGCGACAAGGCCGATCTGCGTTTTTGGGATTCGATCCAGATTGATAAATACAAGACAATGGTCATCGCCTCTCCCGACCTTGGCGTCTCGCGCGTCTATGCGGGCCTGCCGCAGATGCAGGCTCTCAAGCTGTCCCGCTTTCTGAATGTGGCGAGCGAGGAAGAGGCGGAGCCGTTCCGCAACCTTGGCTATGCGCGCATTTTCGTGGCGCGCGGCAAGCCGCCCGGCATTGAGATGGCGGCGGCGGTGCTGGCGCATCTCGGCCTCGACGGCGCGCTAATCGCCGACTGGATGGACAAGGAACACAAGGATTATCTGGCGCGCAATGCCCCTGCGAATGATCTGGCCGCAGCGGAAATCGCCAGTTGATTATAACGGCTGGCGCGTTGCGCCCTCCATCGTCAGTTTTACGGTCTCTGCGTCTTGCGCGCATCCCGCCAGTTGCATGAATTTCTGCAAGGCCTGTTCCGGATAAACCAGCGCCTGCTGGCCAGTCGTGCCTTTGCGGAAAGATTCAATGGTGCTGTCGTCTGCGCCCAGGGTTAACACCTCGATGCTCATGATGTTCGTGGCGGGGTTCGGGTAATCTTTTCGGACGGGTTGCAGCACTACCTCTTTGCCGCGTTTTTTCGCCTTGAACCCGATATGCGCCAGCGTCATCTCGCCATCGCTAATGCCGAAGATCATCAGGTCGAGCGCATTTTTGCCCGACACTTGTTTTTTGAAATCATCCGCCGACGTATCATGCATGGTTTGCGCAGCATCCGTCAGGCCGGGTTCAATGGCCGCAACGGCGGCGGCAATGCGCGATTTAAAAGAACCCTCGCTTCCCAACGCTGCCGCGATGTCCACTGCAGCATCTAATGCGCCTGCCGTCATGAAAAACAGCTTTCCCGCTTCATGAATTTCGCCAGCGCCCGCCGCCGCGACGATGCGCTTAGGCGTCCAGATGGCGGCGATAGGGGTGGTGAAATTGCTGCGCTGCGCAATCGTCATAGCTTTAGCCTTGCGTTAAAAATGAAGCCGTCTTGCAATTGCAAGGTTACTTGATACTGTATAGGCATTCAAATAAACGCTCGGGTTATTATGACATAACCCGCACACATAAGGTAACGCATGGGTACGGCCAGCGCCACCATCGAGAAAAAACCTGCGGCGGACGATACGCCGCAGCATAGCGTGCGTGCGCAGTTGAAATTCCTGAAACCCTATTGGGTATCCGACCAGAAATGGAAGGCACGGCTGCAGCTGGGCGGCATTCTCGCGCTGACCGTCGCAGAAATCGCGCTGACCGCTGGGGTAGGGCTCGGGTTTCAGGCGGCTTTGAACGCCTTGGTCGCCAAGGATGCGGCCGTATTCGCACTGTCTGGTGTTGCCACGTTGCTCGGCATCGGCGCGTCTGCCGTGGCGGGCAATGGCCGCGAATACATGACATCCAACCTCGGCCAGAACTGGCGCGGCTGGCTCACGAAACAATTCAGCGAAGCATGGCTCAAGGATAAATCCTATCTGCGCCTGCAGCATAACAAGAAATATGCGCAGAACCCCGACCAGCGTATTGCAGAAACAGTGAATAACGTTACGGGCAGCACATTGTCGCTTTCGCTCGGCTTGTTCCGCTCGGTTGTCGGCGTTGCGACCTTCTCCGTTATGCTCTGGCATATCGCGCCCATCATGGTGGGTGCAGCGCTTGTCTGCGCGGCGGGCGCCCATGCGGCCAGCCACTGGGCGGGCGGGTCGATGCGCAAGATCTGGCGCGGGCTGATGGACCACGAAGCGAAATTCCGCCATGCGCTGGTTCGTGTGCGCGACAACGCGAAGCCGATTGCGCTCGCGGGGCTGGAGCCGGTCGAAAAAGAAACGCTGACCGATGAGTTCAACAACCTCGACACAAAACGCCGCGAATTCTACAAACTCAACTGGCGCACCGGCCTTGTCGGCTCGCTCAACTGGAGCAGCGCGTCGATCGTGCCGATCGCGCTGTCTGCGCCGAAGTTTTTTGCCGGCACGGCGACGCTTGGCGGGCTTGAACTTGCGCGGCAGGTCTACGGCAATTTCTATCAGGCGATCAGCTGGTTCCCGCAAGGCTATACGCAGATTGCCACCTGGTCGGCGAATGTCAGCCAGCTGATGGATTTCCACAAGGATCTCGAGGAAAACAAGCTCGACATCACGACGAAGGTGGAGGCGCAGAAACCCGCAGCTGCCATCGCGCCGCCGAAACCACCCGCAGGGCCGCGCCCGTGAAAAATTTCTTGTCGAAAATATTCAAGAAAAAAGCCGCGCCGCCGCCTGCGCCGCCCGCCGCGAAAATTAACCCGCCCGGTGTCACTGTGCATACGCAAGCGGAATCGGCAAATGTGGTGTTCACCAACCTTGTCCTGCACGGCCCCGATGGGGGACCGCTGGTCGATTACGGCAGCTTCACGATGCAGCCCGGCGACCGCGTGATGATCGCGGGCCCCGCCGGTTGTGGCAAATCTGCCGCGCTTGCCGCTATGCGCAATGCCTGGCTGCTAGGCGGCAGTGGCGAGATTACCGTGCCACCCGAAATCCGCTTCGTTCCGCAGGAAGAATATTTCCCCGATCGCAGCCTGCGCGGGATCGTCTGCGCCCCCGACTCACCCGATAAATTCACCCGCGAGCAGGTCGTGCAGGCGCTGACCGATGCGGGGCTGGGCGATTTCGTCGGCGCGATGGACGATGTAACGAAGCGCGGCGAATACTGGAAAAACACATTATCCGGCGGCCAGAAAAACAAGGTCGGCTTTGCGGGCATTTTCCTGCACGCAGCGGAAACGAAAGTGCTGATCGTCGACGAAATCACCGCCGCCCTCGACGCGAAATCGGAAACCGAGCTTTACCCGCGCCTGCTGGATCGCATGAAGCACGGCATCGTCATTAGCGTCGCCCACCATTCCACCCTCGCGCCGCAGCACAACGTGTTCGCAAAGGTGGCAGACGGCAAGGTGACTTACACCAAAACGCCCGATGCGAAACCCGCA
>JAQSWE010000144.1 GCA_029266795.1 Alphaproteobacteria bacterium
ATTAAAACTAGAATTTATAAATGAACACTTTTAGCTGTGTTTATCCCTCAAATTCATGAGAACTATGTAGCCAGTTCTTTTTTAGTTCTACACACGCCTCCCGAATGATAGCGATGGCGGAATGTACGAAGAGGGTAGCAATCAATACGCCGACGATGATATCCGGCCAGCGCGACAGCAGCAGGTAACTCGCGCCCGCCGCCAGCAGCACGCCGACATTCGCGATCAGGTCGTTGCGGGAGCAAAGCCATGTCGAGCTCATGTTGATATTGTCGGATTTGTGCGCATAGAGCAGGAAGAAGCAGGCGAGGTTGGCGGCCAGCGCCAGTGCACCGACGATGCCCATCGTCTCCACAACGGGCATGACCGGGTAGAGGATTTTATAAACCGCTTCGCCCAGCACGCCGATGCCGAACAGCAGCATGAACGCGCCCTTGAACAGCGCAGCGCCGGCCTGCCACCGCGCGGACCGCGCCAGCACGAACAGGCTGAAGGCATAGACGAGGCTGTCCCCGAGCATGTCGAGCGCATCCGCCAGCAGCGCGGTCGAATGCGCCATGAACCCAGCGATGCCCTCGACGAAAAACATCGTGGCGTTCAGGCCGAGCACGATCCAGAGCACGCGCTTGTGCTTGTCGCGCAATGCAGTGATCTCGCAGATTTTCTTTTCGCAGCAGTTGTTGGCCATACGACTATTATACAACGAAAAACGGATTTTAACAAAAAAGCGGCCCCCCGCAGGGAGCCGCTTTCGTTGTGTTTAGAATCCTCAATCGTGGCTGTGATCGTGCGCCGGCATCTTTGCCATGACCGCCTCGAATTCGGGATAGCTGTCGAGGCGCGCGCCGTCTTTCAGGAAGATGAAAGTGGGCGTGGCGTTGATGCTGTATTCCTTTTGGGCGATCTGGACGAGTTCGACGATGCGCTTGTCGAGTTCGGCATTGTCGGCGCAAGCGCGGACATAGCTTTCCTCCATGCCGTTGGCTGTTGCGAGCGCGACGAGGCCTTCCAGCGGGTCGGCGCTGCGCGCCCATTTGGGCTGGCCTTCGAACACGGCCTTCACCACGTCGAAATATTTTTCGGGCGGGGCGCAGCGCGCGATCTTGGCGGCCTTCACCGCGAATTTATCCCACGGCATGTCGCGATAGACGAGGCGCGCCTTGCCTGTATCGATCAGGGCGGTTTTTACCTCGGGGAAGACGCTGTTGTGGAACGCCGCGCAATGGTCGCAGGTCATGGATGCGTATTCGATGATCGTGATCGGCGCGTCATCCTTGCCGATCGACCGGTCCTTCATCGCAGCCTCAATGTCGATGGATTGTGCCGTGGCCTGCGCGGGGGAGGGTGCGGGAGATTGCGCGGCCGTGTCGGTCGCGGGCGCGGCTGCCTTTTTCTCCACCGCCGCCACCGTGGCGGTCGGGCTGGATTTGAGGATGACGGTCGTCACGCCGGCGCTCAGGACGGCTGCGACGATGGCAAGGGTAACGGCCTTGCCGGTGCTGATGGTGCTCATGTGGTATTCCTTGAATGTTGATTTGTAAGACGTGTCCGGTATCAGGCCGGGAAATCGGGCGGCCTGAAGCTCGGGAAACTTGCCGAGCGCGCCACAAAATTTGCGGCGGTTATTGCCGGCGTTGCCGCAGGGCGGGCAAGGACGGTGGGGAAATTTGTCGCCAGCGCCGAATGCGCGGTGCAGGCTTCGCAGCCGGTATCCACGCAACCGCCGTCATCATCCGTGCCGCCGCAGCAGCCATCATCCGACATCGCAGCCGCAGGGCAGGCCGATAATTCCGCGCAGATCGAGGCACCGGCTGAATAGCTGCCGAATAAAAGCGCGACAAGGATGAAAAAGCGGATCAGTGCCATGCGCTATTCATAGCATTATTTTTCCGCAAGGTCATCAGGGCAGCGGTCAGCGCATTTTCAGCTTGTCGCCGAAGCTGCGCTGGATGGCGTTCATCTTGTCGCGGTCGGCGGGGGAAATATAGGCGGCCACTTCGCCCTTGCTGAGGTGGTGGAGGATCTGGTTGTTTTTATAGCGCGTGGCACGCACAAGCTTGCCGGTATCGTCGAATTCCTGTGCGGCGGGGTCGCCGCGCGGGGTGTCGTTCATGCCGTTTTCGTCCCGGTATTGCAGCATCCTGACGCGGCCGTTGGGGTGGAAAAACTGCAGCGCCGGTTCGCCCTGCGGGCCATTGCGCGTCTGGCCGTTCTGCGCGAATTCCATGCGCTCCGGCGTGCCGTCGGGATAAAATTCGACCGACTGGGGCTCGCCGTTGGCGCCGTTATTGCGCACGCCGTCGCGTATGCGGAACACGCCACTGACATTGCCCTTGCGGTGGTCGATCAGCGCGGCCACCAGTTCCTCGCCGTCCTTGCTGCGGATATTATTGAGCTTCGCGGCCTCCAGAATAGGGTCGAGCGAACGTACGGTCAGCGTCACCTTGTGGGCGGAACCCTGATCGTCATATTCGATATCAATGCGTTGCTCGGCCATGGAAATCTCCTTGCGGCTTGTCAGGACTAAACGGTGTTTTGCAATTTGTGCGGAAGCGGGCAGGCCGGGAAACGTTAAACCGACCGGCCATTTGTGATGCACGCGGCTTGGCGCAAGGATAGGACATTATGGCATCGCTTATCAATCTTGTTCTGAAATATCCCGTATCATCAAGGACTTGAAAACTTGGCGTCTAGATTGAGCCGTGTGCTATTGACGGAATCACGGGGGCAGGGTACTGCTTATTGCATGAGCATATTGAAAATTTTCGACAAAAAATCGCAGGGCCCGCGCGAGCTCGTCCTCGATGTGGAATCCACCGGCCTTTTCACGTCAGAAGGCCACCGGATCGTTGAGGTTGCCATCGTGGAAATGGTGGGTAAAAAGCCGACCGGCCGCGAGCTGCATGTCTATGTGAACCCCGACCGCCATATCCCGGAAGAAGTCGTGAAGATCCACGGCATCGACGACGAACGGGTCAAGAACGAACCGAAATTCGACAAGCTCGCGAAACAGATCCGCGATTTCATCGGCGACGACCAGATCATCATCACCTGCCGCACGACCAACGACTACACGCTGGATATCGCCATGATGAACATGGAATTCCAGAAAGCGGGCGTGAAGGAAGTGCCGGAAAAGCAGTGGACCAATGTCCGCCGCTGGTCGGAGCAGATGTTTGGCGACAAAGCCGCGACGCTCGATAAAGTCCTCGACCGCTACGGCGTCAGCCGCAAGGAACGGGACGATAACGGCCACGGCGCGCTGCTCGATGCCCGCCTGCTGGGCGCGATCTACCCGAACCTGCAGGCCGATTACGAGAAGCACAAGGCGGCGACGCCCGCTGCCGCTGCTCCCGCAAAACCTAAAGACAGTACCCCGAAGGCTTGATATGTCAGGCTGTTTCGATCCTGATGCGGCTGTCGCTCCGCCGCCGTCCAAGATCGTTTACGTGGTCGCGGGCGTGCTGGTCGACCGCGACGGTCGCGTGCTGCTGGCGCAACGCCCCGAAGGTAAAGACATGGCCGGCCTCTGGGAATTTCCCGGCGGCAAGATCGAGCCGGGCGAACTGCCCGAACACGCGCTCATCCGCGAACTTCACGAGGAATTAGGGGTGGATACCAAGACATCCTGCCTTGCCCCCTTAACCTTCGCATCTCACTCATACGAGAAATTCCACCTCTTCATGCCGGTCTTCGTCTGCCGGGTATGGAAGGGGGTTGTGGTCGGACGCGAAGGACAAGCCTTCGCATGGGTTTATCCGAAAGACTTCGAGCAATACCCGATGCCGCCGGCGGATATTCCACTGATTTCAATACTTCGTGAATTGCTTTAATTTTTCTTCGCAGTCACTTGTTTCTTAAATAAAATATCCTGCAGTTCCTGCGTCAGGCGGTCGACCTCGCTCATGCGCTGTTCGGCACCGGAAGATTTGGCGGGAAATTTCTCGATCAGCGCACCCAGCTGCATCACGTCTTTCCGTATCTGCAACATCGTGACGACCTGACGGGATAATGCGTTCAGCGCCTCGATCTGTTTCAGGTCCAGCTCGCGCGGTTTGGTGTCGATCACGCAGAGGGAGCCGAGCGCGTTCTTGTCATCCACCAGCAGCGGCGCGCCGAAATAGAACCGCACATTCGGCTCGCCCGTCACGAAGGGGTTGTTGGCAAAGCGTTCGTCCTTTTGCGCGTCGCGGACGAGGAAGGGCATGCGTGGCGTTTTTATGGCATGTGCGCAAAACGAATATTCGCGGGGCGTCTCCGACACATCGAGCCCGACCCGCGACTTGAACCACTGGCGGTCTTTATCGATGATGCTGATCAACGCCATCGGCTTACCCGCGACATAGGCCGCGATCTTGGTCAGGTCGTCATAGACCTGCTCCTCGGCAGTATCCAGAATCTTGTAGAGCGACAAGGCGCTCAAACGGGCTTCTTCGACGGCATCGGTCATGGCGGGCTCCTTCTGACAAAATCCTAAAATAGACGGCAGGGTATGACAACCCGAAATTAGCCGGATTTTTCGGTCGCGATATGTTTCAATGGAGGAAGAAACAAAGGGCAGAATGTACACCAAAGCCATCGACCTCCGCGAATTTTATGACTCCACGCGCGGCCGCGTTGCGCAGCGGATTGTGCGGCAGCATGTGCGCAACCTGTGGCCGAATACGGCGGGCTTGCGGGTGCTGGGGCTCGGCTACGCCGTGCCGTACCTGAAGCCGTTCGTGGGGGAGGCGGAGCGTGTCGCCGCGTTGATGCCGTCCCATCAAGGCGCGATTTTCTGGCCGCCCGACGACAAGGGCCTTGTCAGCATGTGCAACGAGGGGGAGCTGCCCATCGAAACCAATTCCATCGACCGCCTGCTGATCGTCCACGGCTTGCAGGGGTACGAAAGCCTCGATGCCGTCTTGCGCGAAAGCTGGCGCGTATTGTCGGGGCAGGGGCGGCTGATGATCGTCGTGCCGAACCGCACCGGCATCTGGGCGCGCGTTGACTCGACGCCGTTCGGCTATGGCACGCCCTATTCGGTCGGGCAGGTCTGGCAGTTCTTGAAAGACTATTTATTCGTGCCGGAAAAGGCGGAGCGCGCGCTTTTCGTCCCACCCACCACCTCGCGCCTTGTCCTCGCCACCGCCCCCGTCTGGGAAAAAATCGGCCCCAAATTCATGGGTGCCTTCGCCGGCGTCAACATCATCGAAGCCTCCAAACAACTCTACGCCGGCACCATGGTCGGCGCGACCTCGCCCTCGGCGGTTCACGCGCATCGCAGACGGGTGGCGCAGGCAGGGCCGTTGTCGCGGGAGGGGTGATTGTGGATTTCTCGAACTCAACAGGCTGGTCGATGCTGCCGAAAAAACTAGTTATAGTGTTTTGCCTGATATTGTTCGCGGCGGCGATTGCCCTGATGTACGCCGAACACTTTGGACAATCGCGGCATAGCGGTGATATTTCTCGGCTACAAAATTTTCATACTGGAACCATTTATGTTGAGTTTTTTGGTCATGACGATTTTCTTAAATTCCTTGGCACAAGGGAAAAAATAGCTGAAAAGTTTTTGCAAGCACTTGAAACACGTGCGGGGAAATACTTTCCGCAGGAAAAATTGGCTTTTAAATTAAATAGTGAAGGCACTTCTTTTGGTGCTCATCCGCTGGATTTAGGTATTCAATTGAATGTTGGAGCCGCAACCTCTGCGCGGACCGTTTTTACAGCGCAAATCTTCAGAAGTAAATATTTTGACCATTATCAGAATTTCTTGTCCTCTCATAAGCGTGGAGAGCAGGATGTGAGTTTGACGCCTGCAATAGCGAAGAAATTTTTGAAGGGAGAAAATTCGCTTAATTTTTTGACGAAAACAATCAAGTTTGAGACGGCGGATATCCGCGAAAATGGCTCTATTCCTTTAGATCAAATTGCGGATTGGATTTTTGAAAATATGAAGCCCCATGCAAATGAAGCGCGCCAAGCGGAGCAGTATCTCAAAACTGCTGCGGGCGTAGAATAATTTCACCGGTGTTAATTGAATGATCGAAGCCATCTTCGAAATCGTTTTTGAAATCATCATCCAGGGCGGTGCCGAAATCATCGCCGAGGTGGTGACGCATAAGTCGCGCAAGCGCCGCCGCGCGCGCGGGATCGAGCCGAAGCCGATGAATCCTGTGGTGGCGGCGGTCCTGTGGTTCGCGCTGGGGGCGCTGATGGGCGGGGGCAGCCTGATTTTCTTCCCGCATTCGTTTATCCATTCGGAAGGCCTGCGCATCGCCAACCTGATCCTCACGCCGCTGATGCTGGGCGCGATCATGGCGCTCATCGGCCGCAAGCGCCTTGCCAATGGTGAAGAAACCGTCCCCCTCGACAAATTCTCCAACGCCGCGCTGTTCGCGCTCGGCATGGCAGGCGTGCGGTTTTTCTTTGCACATTAATAACATGTAGTCACGAAGCGAATCGCGAGCTATTCGCTAGCCCCCTGACGAGTCACATCGTTTCCGTTTACCAAAGAAATCGGTATTCTACGTATGCTATAATTATTTTGAGGGAAAGGAAGTTTGTTAAACATGGGCGCTTTATTAGAAGCACTGGCGGAAATCCTCTTTTTCGGGACCACTTATAGCGGCACAAGGTCAAGCGAGCCTGCGGTAACGCTGGCCGCCGTGTTCATCGTCGCCTGCATCCTCGGCATGATCAGCATGGTTGTGGTGCCTGATGCCGTGATCGAAACCATGGCACTGCGCTGGATCGTTCTTGCGATGGCACCGTTTTTTA
>JAQSWE010000145.1 GCA_029266795.1 Alphaproteobacteria bacterium
GCGGAAATAAAAGAATCGCGAGATAAAAACCGTGCTCGTCGCCAGCGCGCCAAAGATTTGCTGATCGGTCATCATATATGCAAGCTTGCTTCTTCCGACGCCTTCAGGAGTTCGTTCTTTTTGGCGCGAAGATGCAGCTGATGGCGGCGGACGAAAATGAAACCGGCCATCAGTACGTTCGATGCGGTCAGCACGGCAGGGTACAGCCATGTTGAAATGGTGTAGTTGTCAATCGCCAGCACCGACAGGAACGCGCCGAGGGAGGACAGGATATACCCATAAGGCGTTTCTTCCTTCGGTTTGTGGAACACCTTACGCACAGTTGGCAGATAGCCGGAGGTATCGATCAGGCAGACGAGGATGACCGACCACATGGGGGTTTCGGTCAGAATCCAGAGCGGGATTGCGGCAAGTGATACGGCCAGCGTGATCCAATCGACGCGGCGGATATCGCGTTCACCCTTGAACCAGCACAAGCCAACGACAACGAAGCAGGTGATGCAGCCGACGCCGCGTACCCACGACGCCGCGCCCGCATGTTCGGCAATCTGCGCTGCAAAACCGATACTGGATATGACGCCCCATATCAGCCATGAAAAGGCATGGGGCTTTGTGCGTCCTTTGAGGATGCTGGTAAAATAAATACCGCGCGAAAACAGCATCAGCAGGATCGCGATGGCAGCGTAGATTTCCTTGATCGTCATTTTATTCTCCACCCCACCCGAAGGCAGGGTGGTTTTAATGTTAAAAGCGCAGCACTTTCGCCTGCTCGACCTGCGAGATTTTCTTGATCTGGTCGATGATCGTCTGCGGCACTGTGCCGTCGACCGAAATCAGGGCGATTGCGCGGTCCTTGCCTGGGATGCGGCCGAGGTTGAAGTCGGCGATGTTGATCTTGTTGTCACCCAAAATTGTGCCGACCGCGCCGATCAGGCCCGGCTTGTCGAGGTTGAGGACGTAAAGCATTTCCGAATTCAGCGACGCGTCGGTCGGCACGCCGTTGATATCGATCACGCGCGGGCGGTCGTTGAAAATCGTGCCGGCAATGCTGGTTGTGCCAGTCGAATCCTTCACGGTCACGCGCACAACGGTCTGGTAGTTCTGCGCCTTGTCGCGTTTTGTTTCCGCGATGGTGATGCCGCGTTCCTTCGCGCGCGCGGGTGCGCTCACGATGTTCACGCCTTCCATCGACGGTTTCAGGAAACCCGCGAGGACCAGGGCGGTGAGGGGCTTCGTGTTAATGGCGGCGACGAGACCTTCATATTCGATCTGGATTTCTTTCGCATCCGTCGTCGCCATCTGGCCCGCGAAGCTGCCCAGTTGTTCGGCGAGCTTCATATAGGGTTTCAGCTTCGGCGCGTCTTCCGCGCTGACCGACGGCATGTTGACGGCATTCGCAACCGCGCCCTGCAGCAGGAAGTCGGACATTTGCTCTGCCACTTGCAGCGCCACGTTTTCCTGCGCTTCGACGGTCGATGCGCCGAGGTGCGGGGTGCAGATCACTTTGGGGTGGTTGAACAGCAGGTTTTCTTTCGCAGGTTCGATTTCGAACACGTCGAGCGCAGCACCGGCCACATGGCCGCTGTCGAGCGCTGCTTTCAGGTCTGCTTCCACAATCAACCCGCCGCGCGCGCAGTTGACGAGGCGCACGCCTTTTTTCATTTTGGCGATGGCGGCTGCGTTGATGATGCCCTTGGTCTTTTCGGTCATGGGCGTGTGGATGGTGATGAAATCGGCGCGGGTCAGCACGTCTTCCAGTTCCACCTTTTCAACGCCCAGTTCCACGGCACGTTCTGCCGACAGGAAGGGGTCGAATGCGATGACCTTCATTTTCAGGCCGATGCCGCGGTCGGCGACGATCGCGCCGATGTTGCCGCAGCCGATGACGCCGAGCGTCTTGCCGAAAATTTCCTGGCCCATGAATTTCGCTTTTTCCCATTTGCCTGCATGGGTGGAGGAGTTTGCCTGCGGAATATCGCGGGCGAGGGCCATCAGCATGGCGATGGTGTGTTCCGCGGTGGTGATGGAATTGCCGAAGGGGGTGTTCATCACGACGACGCCGGTTTGCGTGGCGGCGGGAACATCGACGTTATCGACGCCGATACCGGCGCGGCCAATGACCTTCAGGTTCTTCGCGCTGCCGAGGATTTCAGCCGTTACCTTGGTGGTGGAGCGGACAGCGAGACCGTCGTAATTTGCGATTTCGACTTTCAGTTCTTCCGGTTTCAGGTCGGTCTTGACCGTCACATCGACACCGCGCGCGATGAAGATCGCTTCTGCTTGCGGGCTCATTTTGTCGGCGATCAAAACTTTGGGCTTGGTCATGACGGGGTCCTTATAAATATGAAGTCACATGATACGCCTGTCGCCCAATACCGGCAAGCAAAGCAATGTTGCGATGCAGCAGAAGTTTATAATTAACAAAAACTTAAAATATTTCGTGTTTTGAGGTAACTAAGTACCATTATTATGAAAATAACACGTGCAATTTTATGGGATCGGCGTATAGTGGATAAATCGAATTTTCAAAGACTCGGGGATAGGGGAATTTTCATGCAGGCAGAATTCAATCAAAAAGCTGAAAAAATCGTCAACACGGATGAATTCCGCAAGATCCGCGATGATCTGGAATGGAAACAGCTGAACTGGAAAGAGAAACTGTTTCAGGCATTCGTCGAGCAGCCGTATCGCGCCGCATTGTGGGTGCGCCGTGGTGTCTCCGAAGCCTATGCGCAGATCACGCGCAAAGAACCCGAACCGGGCAATTATTACTACGACAAACTGGAAAAATCTTCGACGCGCGCAGCGACCTACATGGATCGCAGCATGTTCGAGGGCGATGTGGCTTACTTCCTCAAAAACGGCCTGAGCCGAACCTTTCAGGAAAAATCGGCGAATATCGCGCATGAAGCGTTCGACAAGGCGCGCGATTTCAGCGTACTGAAACGCACCGGCCAGCTGCAGGCTTACGAAACTGTAGGCTAAGCTTTAAGGACGCAATCCGCGCTGCTTCAGCATACCTGCCATCCGCGCCGGAAAATCGGTGATGATCGTGTCGAGATGCTTCACGATTTGCGGGTCGTTCAGCTTTTTGCGCAGAACCTTGTCGGTCTCCGGCTTTTTCGTCGTCCAGATCATGATCTTGGCATTCGGGTGATGACGATGGATTTTTGCGATATTGGCGGCAGATAGGGTGCGCGCTGTCATCACAAAATAATCGGGCCGCGCTTCTTTAGCATTTTTTCCCGTCAGCGTGTCTTCATCCAGCGGCGCATAGGCGCGGGTGCTGCCTTTTTCCCACGGATAAATCGGCTTGTTTCGCATGTCTCGGCGCGAAAAGATCATGCCGCATTTGATATCGGGGTCAATCTTGCGCGCTTCGGCGAGCGCGGCGTGGTCAAAAGAAGTCAGGATGACCTGTTCCTTGATGATTTTTCCTTCCGCAATCGCCTTGTGGATTTCGGCAATAACGGGCGCGGCGGTGCCGTAACCTTTCAATTCAATATCCAGTATCTTGCCGGGATGCAGCTGCGCGAGGGTAAACAGGTCGGCAAGGCGGGGCAGCTTGGAGCCTTTTTTGAGCGTCAGGCAATCGACGTCATTCGCCACCATCTGGTCGATGCGCTTGCCGCGTGCGAGTTTCGCCGATGCGCGGTTCAGGTGGCGTTTCAGCGAACTGGTCGCGCGGGTATAGAGGCGCGGAATAGTGATCTGGCGGGTTTCATGGCAGAGGAACGGGGTTTTGTCGCAGGAAACGACAACGTCGGTTTCGATGCCGTCGCTTTCGTTCATCGCGCGCTCGAAGGCTGGAATCGAGTTTTCGTCGGTCCCTTTATGCTGCCGGACGCCGCGATGCCCCAGTACCTTGACCATGCAAATCCCCCAATCGTTTCAGTCCTAGAATCCATCTAGGCGGAACCGCGCCGAAAACCAGCTTAAACAGGGGAAAAGAGCGGTTTATTACGCCGCTTTTGCCTGTTCTTGCGCTTTTACGCTGTCATAAGCCCAGCTGACCCATTCCAGCAGCGATTTGACGTCGGATGTTTCGACCGTCGCTCCGCCCCAGATGCGGAAGGAGGGCGGTGCGTCGCGGTGGTTGGCGATCTCGTAGGCGACGCCTTCCTTGTCCAGCATGGTTTCGACCGACTTGATCACCTTGCGCTGCGCTTCCTCGTCCTTGCCGGTCAGCCAGCTGTCGACGACCTTGAAGCAGATGGAGGTGTTGGAGCGGATATCTGCGCGCTCGGGCAGGAATTCCGCCCATTCGGTTTTGGCGACCCAGTCTTCCACGGCTTTCAGGTTCGCGTTCGTGCGCGCCATCAGGCCCTTAAGCCCGCCGATGCCTTCCGCCCATTTCAAAGCGTCGAGGCAGTCTTCGACCGCGAGCATGGAGGGGGTGTTGATCGTCTTGCCTTCAAACGGTTCTTCCACCAGTTTGCCGCCTTTCGTCAGGCGGAAAACTTTCGGCATCGGCCAGGGGGGGGCATAGCTGTTGAGGCGTTCGACCGCACGGGGCGAGAGCGCAAGCATGCCATGCGCGGCTTCGCCGCCCAGCACTTTCTGCCACGACCATGTGACGACATCGAGCTTGTCCCAGGGAATATCCATCGCGAAAACGGCGGAGGTTGAATCGCAAATGGTCAGGCCTTTGCGGTCGGATTTGATCCAGTCGCCATTCGGCACTTTGACGCCGGAGGTTGTGCCGTTCCACGTGAAAACCACGTCGCGGTCGGTATCGACTTGTGAAAGATCAGGGATGGAGCCGAAGGCTGCATCGAAGGTGCGCACATCGGACAGTTTCAATTGCTTGGTGACGTCGATGATCCACATCTTGCCGAAGACTTCCCAGCCCAGCACATCCACGCCGCGCGCGCCGAGCAGCGACCACATCGCCATTTCAATCGCGCCGGTGTCGGAACCGGGTACGATGGCAAGGCGGTAATCCGCCGGCATGCCGAGGATCGCTTTCGACTTCTCGATCACTTCAGCCAGTTTCTTCACGCCGATGGAGGCGCGGTGGGAACGGCCGGTCGGTGCGCCTTTCAGCACATCGGGCGTCCAGCCCGGGCGTTTCGCACAGGGGCCGGAGGAAAAATTGGGGCAGGCGGGTTTCGTTGTCGGTTTTTGCATCACACACTCTCCTATAGTCCGGTCATTGCCGGGAAAGCGTGAGTATAGCAAGGATTCCCGCCCGATTACATACCGTGCGCCAATTCTTTTATGACGCTGTAGGGCATGTTGTGTTCCTTGGAAACCTCGACCGTGCCGAAGGCGGCGCGATCAATGACATCTTTCGCAACACCTTGTTTTTCGGCGAACTTTATCAGGCGCGCGACGCGTTTTTCGGTTGCGGGGTGCGACGCGGTTGCCTCTGCCCATGCTTTCGACAGCATGCCTTTTTCGGGAAGTTTGCCGTCAAAGGCTTCAAGTTTGCTGTTTTCGACGACTTTTTCAATTTTACGTAAGCCTGTAACGAGTGCGAGAGGATCGGCACCGAATTCAACCGCGCCGCGATCTGCCTGATACTCCATGCTCCGGCTGTAAGCGCCCGTCACAAGCTTGTTTGCCGCACTCAATGCTTTCGTCGCCGCCCAGAGCGTCAGGTAAGCGGGGCTGAACAGCGTCAGCACGCCCACCGCAACAGCGGAAGATGCGCCCTTGATGACGGCCTTGATCTTCTTGCGTTGTGCGAGTTCGGGCAGGTCGAGGTAATCTTCCTTCGTGGTCATCACGCCGCTGTCTTCGGTCGCCTTGCGTGCGATCAGGTTACCGACAATGGATGTACCGATTGCCGCGCCTGCACTCGACAGCATGCCGCGCCAGCCAGTCGCCCACCAGGCACCGATCATCGTCATCGCGTTGGTCGTAACGGCAAGGCCGCCCAGTAATTTCTGCGGCAGGCCGATGCGCGTGTGATGCGCGGCGGCATGAGCGAATTCATGCGCCAGCACCGCTTTCTCTTCCTTGTCATCGAGAAGTTTCAAAAGCGGCTCCGAAATCATGATGACGGGTTTGCCGAGATGAAGGGCAGCGGCGTTGTGCGTATCGCCCATGGACTCGAACGCTTCCTCGAGTGCCTTGCCGATGATGCCCTTGTCTTCGGATTTTTTGCGGTCGGCACGGAAATCGTAGAGGGGATGCTCGGAGGCATTCAGGCCGGAGCGTTTATAAAGGTCGTCCGCCATTTCGCCCAGATGCGGCGAATGTTTGTGAACACGCGGATGTTCGACAAGACGGTTTTCGAGGAAATCTTTTTGCTGCTTCAGTACCAGCCATGAAACCCCTCCCGAGAGGACGATGGCGGCGGCTATTCCGATGGGGCCGCCGAGGGCGAGAGAGATGCCGGCGATGGCGGCGGTAGCACTATAATGGATAACGGTGCTGGCGATGTTACGGGGACGGTAAAGCGTCGCGGTCAAATTGGCTCCTTACAGGTTATGAACGTTATGAGCATATTCTCCGACGCCATTTTTAATCCGTCAAACGGTATAGTCTATCTGCTTGATAGGTAATATGAATTTTGCTTTAATGCATCGAACGCAGAAGAGGATACCAACATGCCTGATACCGTCATTACGATCGTTGCAAGCCGCGACGGCATACTGGATGAAAAGCTGCAGGCGCGCGCCATTGTACTGGCGAAAGGCGCGGGCGTCGACAATGTGACGCTTGAAATCCTCCACCCTGCAACGGCGATTGACCTGACTGTGCCTGC